>JBEKAW010000180.1:0-5440 GCA_050015715.1 Candidatus Krumholzibacteriaceae bacterium | reverse complement strand
GGCCACCTGGGAGCTCATGGGGAACTCCCAGAGCTTGACGCCGGCGGCCGAGAATGCCCGGATCACGCCGTCGCTGCATCCGACGACGATCTCCTTCTTCGAATCTCCCGTGATGTCCCCCGCCGCGGGGGACGAGCGGACCGCGTCGCCGGCGACGACCGGCCAGCCGGGGAGCGGCGCTCCGGAGGCGCTCCACGCGTAGAGCTTTCCGTCGTCGCAGCCCACGACCACGTCGAGCGTGCCCGGGGCGCCGCCGAGATCGGCGAGGAGCGGCGACGTGCGGCATCCATGGCCCGTCGCGACGGGCCAGCCCGGCTTGCGCGGCACGATCCAGCCGATCGTGCTCGGACCGTTCACGTTGTCGGACTCGTCCTGCTCGACGACCCACCCGTTCATGTCCACCCCGGCGTAGCTGTGCCACTCGCCGATCGTGTCGCTCGCGAAGGGCGCCGTTGTCCACATGACCGTATCGCCGACCGCGAGCGAATGCACGAGGCGCCGGCGGTCGCCGACGTCCCCGAGGCTCGGCGCCGCGGAGCGGTTCGCGTAGAAATCGATATAGAAGCTGTCCGCCGCCGTGACTCCCGTGTTCTTCACGGTGACCGTCACCGAGACGGCGCTGTGCGCGGGCGCGACGTATCGGCTGAACTCCACGTTCGTGATCACGAGATTCGGCGCGATGCGGCATTTGACCGGAGACGCCCCGATGAGCTGGCCGCACGGGCTCGCCGCGGGTGCGCACGGGGACGTGTCGTACAGATGGAGATCGGAGGCGCCGAGATCGCAGAACGAGGGATCGGCCGAGATGTTGCTGTTCTTGCCCGTCTGATCCGCCGTGGAGCCGCCGTAGTTGCCGGCCGCGTTTCCGAAGACGTCGCTGCAGGAGAGCGCCTGCGTGTTGCTGCCCGTGTAGATGCCTTCCTTGACGAGATTGAACGCGACGATCGTGCGGCTCATGGGGTTCTTGTCGCCGTAAAAGCTCTCGATTCCGGCGCCGTAGCTCGCGGCCGAGTTTCCGACGATCGTGCAGCTCTCGATCGTCAGGTTCGACGCGCTGTAGGCGCCGCCGCCGCCGCTCCGCGCGGTGTTCGAGCTCAGCGTGGAGTGCTTGAGACTGCACGTGGCGTTCGTCCCGTTGAAGAGGCCGCCGCCGAACGAGCCCGTGTTCGAGGAGACGGCGCACGAGTCGACTCTCGCCTTGGCCGATATGACGTAGATCCCGCCGCCCGACGCGGCGCTCGCGAGGTTCCCCGCCACGGTGCATCCGATGATGTCGACATTCGAGGACGTCTGGACGGAGATGCCGCCGCCCGACTGTGCCGCGACGTTGTTCGTCACGGTGCAGCCGACGATGCGCGCCTTCGATCCGTTGCAGAAGATGCCGCCGCCGTTCGTGTCGACCGTGTTGCCCGTGACCGTGCATTGGAGAATCCTGGCGGAGGACTTGTCGAGGTACATGCCGCCGCCCCGCGCCCCGCTCGCCGCAGCGCACCCCTGGATGACGCAGCCGCGTATGACGGGTCCCGAGCTCTCGGAGCGAACCGCCGAGAGCGACGCGTACCGTATCGTGAGCCCGTCGAGCACGGACGTGGAGTCTTCACCCGCCGAGTAATCGAATCCCCAGTGGATCTCGCCGCTCCCGCCGCCGCAGTCGACGAACGTGGAATCGGGACCGCTCGCCGACCTGATCACGAGGTTCTTCCCCGCCGGCACGATGTCGCGGTTTCCCTCCCCCCCGTACACGCCCGCGGCCAGAATGATCGTGTCCCGCGCCGAAGCGCGATCGACGGCCGCCTGTATCGTGGGGGCGTCCCCGGAGCCGTCCGCGCGCAGACGCCACGTCGTCTTCGAATGGCAGTGCGAGCCGAGCGCGCCGATGAGCGTGCCGCACCCGTTCCCCCCGGGGAGACACGGGGAGCCGTCCCCGACTCGAAAATCGAATCGCGCGAAATCGCAGAACTGCGGATCGGCCGAGATCGTGCCGTTCACCCCGGCGGGATCGGAGATCGCGCCGCCCGCGTTGCCGCCCGAATTGTCGTACACGTCGCAGCAGGAGATCGTGACGCCGCTCGACGTGCCCGCCTGGAAAAACCCCTGCCCTTCGAGAGAGAACGCGATGATCGAGTGTCCGACCGAGCCCCCGCTCGCTTCCGAGAAATATATCCCGCCGCCGAGACCCAACGCGGCGTTGTGGCTCACGGTGCAGCGAGAGATCGAGGGGGAGGCGACGTCGCAGGCTATACCGCCCCCGTACGCGGTCGCGACGTTCCGCGCGACGACGCAGCCATCGATCGATGGGCTGCCATGGAAAGAGTAGATGCCGCCGCCGTGCTCCGCGGTATTCGCCAGAATCTCGCACGACCTCAGAGCGCCGTTCCCGTTGATGTAGACGCCCCCGCCGCGGACCGCCCTGCTCTGCGTGAGAACGCAGCCGATGATTTCCGCTTCCGAGTCGCTCATAAGCACGGCGCCTCCACAGCCATCAATGAGCTTGCCGTCCTCTTCGACCATGCCGTTCTTGAGCGTAAGGTCCTCGATCCGGACGACGCCGGCTCCGCCGGGAATAGAGAAGCACCGGCCGAGGCGCTCGGCGTCCACCAACGTCGTGGCGGCCCCTTTGACCCCTCGTATCGTGACCGGCTTGCCGACCACGACGTCGTGCTCGCGGTACGAGCCCGGGTACACGAAGATCTGGTCCCCGGCGCCCGCAGAATCGATCGCCGCCGCGATCGTCGGGGCGTCTCCGAGGCCGCTCGAATACACGTTCCACGTCTTCGCCCTCACGGCGCCCGAGACGACGATCGAGAAATCCTGCGAGCCGCCCTGGAGCGCTCCCTTGTTGACTATCCGCACGACGTAGATGCCCGCCGCGGGCTTATCGATCTCCACCTGCTCGACGTTGTCCCTGAAGTTGTTGCCTTTCACGGCGGGGCTCCGGGGGTTGGCCGGATCGAGCACCCACGGCTGATAGACGGTGCTGTCCTTCTCGATCGTGAGGTCGAGATCGTTCACGAGCATGAGATTGGGGGGATCGACGGCGGGCGCCGGCGGCGTCCCCGGGGGATCGGTCCAGCAGATGGTCGCCTTGAACTCGTCCTCCGTGCCTTCGCACCGGTAGTAGAGCTCCAACGGGGCGCCGTCGTTGAGCGTGTATTCCTCGATGAGCCCCTTCTTCCGGTCGTCGAGAGCGAGCTTGATCTCCTGATACGCGGCGTACGCGTCGAGAAGCCCCCAGCCGAAGCTGTAGTCGGGGCCGGGGGCGTCGCCCGCCTCCCGCGCCGTGTTGATCACGAGCGCCTTGAGCGTCGCCGCCCGCATCGGTATTCCGAAGTAGCGGTCCCGGTAGTAGTCCTGGAGCAGCGCGAGGGAGCCGCTCACGTTGGGCGTCGCCATCGACGTGCCGTAGTAGTAATCGTACGAGGTATCGGACGCGGCGACGGACGAGTAGACGTCCCACCCGTCCGCGCAGATGTCGGGCTTGATTCTCCCGTCGTCCGTCGGGCCCCAGCTGCTGAAGAAGGCCATCACGACCGAGGCGGGACCCGTGTAATCGAGAACGGGCTCGACCGCGCCCACCGTGAGCCCGTTCTTCGCGACGGACGGCCCGTTCGGAATGCAGTCGTATCCGTACGGCGCGCCGTCCGCGTCCCTCGTCTTTATGCTCTGTCTCCAGCTCTGCGTCCGCGAGTCCCAGTAATAGTGCGGCGTGCCGGGAGCCACGCTGTCGCCGCGATCGTTGCTCGCCGCGAACACCGGAAGATAGTTCGGCGCCCCGTAGAGGAGCTCGTCCGTCTGCTGTGACGTCTCCGAGTAGAAGCCGAAGAGGTAGTCCTTCGTCTCGCTGATGGCCGTATCGCCGAACCAGTACCAGTTCCCGAGGTCGGCCCATCCCCGGATGTAGCCGTACGAATGGTTCGATACGAGGAGCCCGTGGGAGGCCTCGAGCGCCATCTCGGAGAGGTCGTCATCCCAATCGAAGGCCCTGATCATCGCCTCGGGAGCCATGCCCTTCGCCTGGGGCCTCACGCCCGCGCCGATCATCGTGCCGGACACGTGCGTCGCGTGGTCTTCGGAGATCGCCGCCGCAACGTCCGCCCAGACGACCCGGGGCGTGAGCTCCTGGTGCGTTCTCCGCGGGGAGCCCTCGTCCCAGAGACCGATCGTCATCCCCGCACCCCCCCCGATGTAGTGCTGCACGCTGTCGGTCCTCGTCGTGATCGCGGAGGTGAGGTTGAAGGTCTTGAAGTAAAAGGGGAGGCCGTTCTCAAAGCCCTCGAGCTCGAAGGCCGTCCCCCGCGGAAGCACGCCCTTCACGGGCCAACCGAGCGATGCCGCGAGCGACTGCGCCTTCTCGCGATTCTCCTTGCTCAGGGAAAGAAGATCGCTCGACATCTTCACGAGGTCGACCGTCTTTTTTTTCGAAGGCGCCTGAGCCGAGACACCGAAGCACGGCGCGAGCAGGATGGCCGCTGCAACCGACAAAAGGATGAATTTCTTCAAGATTGACCTCCGGATGGGCGTGGGCCGGAATCTGTTTCTGGCGTCGTGAAAAAAAGCGCGCTTTCATTATAGGACAATACCTGTCCGATGACAACCGTTCATCGCCAGGGCGCCCGCCGCGCCCGCGGCGACCGGCGGCCTTCCGTCCTCACCGGCGAGCGCCGAGAATCGAGTTGATGCGCGGCGCGCCTCACGATACTATCTCCCTATCTTCAAGCTAAGGAGCGGGCGATGCATACGAACAGGGCGCTGACCAGTTTCGCATTATCACTGCTGGTATCCATTTCTTTTTCGACGATGGCTGGAACGATGGAAAACCCGGGAGGCACCGTGAAAGACGCACGCGGCACGAGCTATCAGTACCCTCCGGCCCGGACGGGCACGGTCGTCGACACGCTGCACGGCCGCGCGGTCGCCGATCCATACCGCTGGATGGAGAATATCGAGGATCCCGGCGTCCGGGCATGGATCGACGCCGAGAACGCGCTCACGCGGCTGATTCTCGACAGCCTTTCCTGCCGGAGCGCGATCCGCAAGAGGCTCACCGAGGTCCTTTCGATCGGAACGATCGGGGTGCCGAGGGTGAAGGAAGGCAGGTATTTCCTCGAGAAGCGGCAGGGGAGCGAGAATCAGCCGGTCCTCTACTGGCGAGAGGGGGCCGCGGGCGAGCCGAAGGTCCTCCTCGACCCGAACCGGCTCAGCGCGGAGGGAATCGTCGCCGTCGACTGGTGGTATCCGTCGAACGACGGACGGCTCCTCGCGTACGGGCTCTCCGAGGGAGGGAGCGAGCAGAGCACGCTCCACGTCCGTGCGGTCGACACCGGCAAGATTCTCCCTGACTCGATCCCGCGCACGAGGGGATGCAGCGTGGCGTGGCTTCCCGACGGAAGCGGTTTCTACTACAGCCGCTTTCCGAATCCCGGGGATGTGCCGAAGGGTG
>JBEKAW010000179.1:0-5450 GCA_050015715.1 Candidatus Krumholzibacteriaceae bacterium | reverse complement strand
GGACCGGCTTTACGGACGATGATCTCAAGCTCGACGTCAACATCACGAATCTGCTGACGACGCCGGTCAACATCAAGAGCGTGCGGTGGGCCGACGACGCGAGGGGCAAGGATCTCGAGGACAGGATCGGACTCAAGATCGAGACGGTCGAGAAGGGCAAGAAATATATCCTCAAGATCTGGAAGAAGAAGGAGCTTCACCCCGACAACGTCCAGGCGAACATCATTCTCACGACCGACTACCCGAAGCTCCCGGAGAAGACGCTCTCGATGTCGATCATCGTTCAGAACGACGTTCAGCTCTATCCCGACAGGCTCTACTTCGGCGAGATGCTGATTCCCGCCGGCGCGACGAAGCCGTTCGACCGGACGTTCAACATCGTCGCGGCGCGCGGCGACAGCCTCAAGATTCTCAAGGCGGTGCCGAGCAGGGAAGACATGACGGTGAAGATCCAGGAGCTGCAGCCCGGCAAATCGTTCCGGGGCACGGTGTGGGTCCGCCCGGAGACCAGGCTCGGGCAATACGCGGGCTCCATCAAGATCTACACGAATTACCCGAAGTACAAGGAGCTCACCCTCGATATCGTGGGCAGCGTGAGGGTCGGAGAAGGGTCCGCGGGGATGCCGTCCAGCAACCCCAAATAGCGTGGTGAACAAAGCGAATCCAAGGGTGTGCGCGGCGCCGGGCGCACCCTTGTGTTTGAAGGGGGCAGCGATGAGGTTCGAGAGATTCATGATCGTCTTCGCGCTCGCGGCGATGACGGCGCTTGCCGCGCCGCGGGCGTACGGCCAGACAACCGCGGCGCAGGCCTTCAAGCAGATCAACAGCGACCTCGCGGCGAAGTCGAAGACGATGTCCCCCTACGAGTACGTCGGGTACCTCGAGAAGACGATGAACGATTTTCTGCAGAAATACCCGACGAGCCCCGAGGCGGCCCAGGCGCATTTCTCGCTCGGCCGGGTCTACAGCTCGATCGGCGACAATCAGAACGCGGTCGATCAGTTCAACGCTTTCCTCTCCATGCCGGGAGAGCGGGGAGGCCCGGACGTGATCGCCCAGGCCACCTACGTCCTGGGGACGTGCTACGCAGGGCTCGAGAGGTACGACGATGCGGAGAGAAGCTTCCGCAGCATCGTCAACTCCTCGAACAAGATCGACCCGAGGATATCGGACGCGGCGAGGACGGAGCTCGCGAGGATGGGGACGCTGCGCAAGCTCAAGATAGGAGCCCCGGCGATCGCCATTGCGGCCAACTCGTTCCAGGGCAAGAAGATACAGTTCCCCAAGGACTACAAGGGCAAGGTCGTTATCCTCGATTTCTGGGCCGCCTGGTGCACCCCGTGCAAGATGGAAATGCCCAACGTCATGGCCGTCTACAACGATCTGCACAAGGAGGGCCTCGAGATCATCGGCGTCTCGCTCGACAACGAGAAGGAAAAATTCCAGAATTTCACACGGGACAACAAAATGGAATGGCCCCAGCTCTACGACGGCAAGTACTGGTTGAGCGACTACGCGAAGCTCTACGCCGTCACATCGATCCCGGCCACGTTCGTCATCGACAAGAAGGGGAACATCCGTTTCAAGAACGTCCGCGGCGAGCAGCTCAGGGACGCGGTGCGACAGCTCCTCGATGAGAAATAGGCGGAACACCTCAACTCTTCCGCTATAGCGAAAAAACGACTTGACTCCGGGCCATTTTCGTGAATAATTTCCCCTTGCTTATCCTTTTGTCGCAGGCCACCGATGTCGCCATGATCGGTTCAATTGGGCCGAACGGTTGAGTGGTCGATTTTTTCACTGTAACAAGCCGATGCTGTTTATAGATTCGACGAACTTCGAGCGATTCCTCAAGAAAGTCTCCGCCGGGGGCGAGCTGTACGTACCGGTGCGCAACGCCGAAACCGGGAAGCTCCACCTCGAGCGGATCGAGCTCTTCCCGCTTCCCGACAATCTCTGCCTCGACGGGTACCGCACGGTGGAGTCCCTCAAGGCGTTCGCCCAGCTTCTGCGCTATCCGGTCGCCGATTATCCGTCGACCGAGGGGGACGACATGAGGGACGAGAAATCGTTCCCGGCGGTCGTCGTCGCCGGCGCGAGGGGCTGCGATCTCAACGCGATGGGGCTCGTCGACAGGGTCGAGATCGAGGGGGAATACACCGATCCGTTCTACAAGATCAGGCGCGGCAAGATGTTCATCGTCGGCGCCGACTGCAGCGAGTGCGGCGCAAGCTGCTTCTGCAATCTGCACGGCGCGAAGCCCTGGCCCGAGAAAGGCTACGACGTCACCGTCTCGAAAATCCAGGGCGGGTTCCTCGTCGAGGCGGGGA
This sequence comes from Candidatus Krumholzibacteriaceae bacterium, assembly GCA_050015715.1. Taxonomy (GTDB): domain Bacteria; phylum Krumholzibacteriota; class Krumholzibacteriia; order Krumholzibacteriales; family Krumholzibacteriaceae; genus SSS58A. The sequence goes on along the minus strand of JBEKAW010000179.1, from coordinate 3,120 downwards.
GCGAGCGCGGCGAGAAGAGCATGAAGGACAACAAGGAGCTCTTCGCCGACGTGCGCGAGGGGCAGGTCAAGATGCGCGACGAGGTCCGCGCGAAGGTCGAACGCGAGCTCGCGGAGATGAACGCCGCGTATCCGCCCTCCGAGGCGATGCCGGAGATCATGCGGGCCGCTCTCGGCGACGAGATCTGGGGCGACATCTCGGCGCGCTGCGTCGAGTGCGGCGCCTGCACGAACATCTGCCCGACGTGCTACTGCTTCCTTCTCTACGACCAGAAGGCGGACGGCTCGCATTTCCAGAGAATATTCGCGTGGGACACCTGCCAGGTCACCGGCTACGCCCGGATGGCGGGAATGCTCAATCCGCGGCCGCGCCTCACGGACCGGGTCAAGCACCGGTACTACCACAAGTACGACTATCTGCCCCTCAGCCACGGGGCGATATACTGCACCGGGTGCGGGCGCTGCATCGACACCTGCTCGGCGAGCATCGACATGCGCGATGCCTTCCGGCGTCTCGCGGAGAAGGCCGGCGGAAAGAGGAAAGCGTAGGCAGGTATGAACAACCCGTACTACCCGATAGAAACGCTCGTCGAGGAGGTCATCACCGAGACCCCCACGATCAAGACGTTCTGCCTCACGCCCTCGCGGCCGATCAAGTTCAAGGCGGGCCAGTTCATGCAGCTCACGGTGCCCGGCTGGGGCGAGGCGCCCTTCACGCCGAGCTCGAATCCGGCCGTCGCCGACAAGATGGAGATCACGATACTGCGGACGGGCAAGGTCACTGACGCCCTGCACGCCCTCAAGCCCGGGGCCGAGGTCGGTCTCAGGGGGCCGTTCGGCAAGGGCTACCCGATGGACAAGATGGAGGGCAAAGAGGTGCTCGTCGTGGGAGGCGGCGTGGGGCTCGCGCCGCTGCGCTCCCTCATCTACGCGCTGCTCTCGAACCCGAAGAAATACAAGCGCGTCTCGATCAAGTACGGCGCGCGCACTCCCGAGGAGCTCTGCTTCAGGCGGCAGCACGACGAATGGGCGAAGGCCGCGCCGAACGTCGATTTCACCGTCACGATCGACGTGCCGGCCCCCAACTGGGACGGCCGGGTCGGTCTCGTCACGACGCTCCTCGACGGCCTCGACATCGACCTCGACAACTCGCTCGCCGTCTCGTGCGGCCCCGAGATCATGCTCAAGTTCGTGACGCTCAAGATGCTCGAGGTGGGCTACAAGCCGCCGCAGATATATCTCTCCATGAACCGCAAGATGTCGTGCGGCATGGGGAAGTGCGGGCGATGCAACGTGGGGCACTACTACCTCTGCGTCGACGGCCCCGACATGTGCTACGACAAGATCAAGGACGTTCCGAACGTATTCGGATGAGAAGGCGCCGCGCGGCGCACGGTGCGCCCGCGCGGTTGAACGATATATGAAGGAGCTCAAGGCGAATTGCTCGTTCTGCTCGCTCGCGTGCCCGCTCATTCTGCGCGGGGGCGAGCGCGAGCCGATCTTTACCGGCCGGTCGCTCCTCTCCGTCGATTGGGACAAGGGGAAGGACTCGAAGTACGGCGGGAGCGTCTGCGCGCGCGGGAACGCGGCCGGGGAGTTCCTCACGCACCCGCGGCGCGTCAACTATCCCTTCATTCTCGGCGAGCGGGCGAACATCGCGGCCGCGGTCCGTGAGACGGCGAAGAGCCTCGCCGAAATCAAGAAGGAGTTCGGAAACGACTCGATCGGCGTCCTCCTCGGGGAGAACCTCACGAACGAGGAGGCGGCGCTCGCGTCGCTCTTCGCGCGCGACGTTCTTCGCACGTCGAACGTCGCGCTGTTTGCGCCCGACGACACGCCGCTCTTCCGCGCCTGGCTCGCGCGCGATTTCTCGAAGGTCAAGCCCGCGGGCCCGAAGCCGGCGGGGGACCGCGTCGTAGCGCTCATCGTCGGCGACTCCTTCACCGAGCATCCGTGCACGGCGAAGGCGGTGCTCCCCGGGAAGTACGGGACGCGCGGGAGCGAGGTCATCGTCGTGAGCCCCGAGGTGAGCCACACGGCCTGGTTCGCGAACAGGCACCTGCGCTGCAGGGCGGGCGGCGAAACCGCGGTCGTCGCGGGGCTCTTGAAGGCCGCCGCCGAAAAGACGGGCGCGCCGCTCCCGGGCGAGCTCAAGTCGATGCTCTCCGGCATGGACTGGGCCGCGATCGAGCGGTTCGGCGGCGTTCCGAAGAACGCGATCACGGCCGCGGCGGGCTCGATGCTCGGCGCGGCGAAGGTGACGACCTACATCTCGAATATATTCGGGCGCATCGCGGCGAGCGCGCTCGCGCTCTCGTTCGCGGAGGCGCTCACGGGCCTTTGCCCGGGGGAGCGCGCCTTCGTTCCGCAGTTCGTCCAGCAGAACACGTGGGGCATCTACTCGGTGCTCGCCGCGGCGGGGGAGAGCGATTGCCTCAAAAAGCTCGCCGGAAACGAGCTCAAGGCCATTATCGCCCTGGGGCTCGATCTATTCTCCGTGTATCCGGCCGCTCCGATCGAGAAGGCGATGCGCGAGAAGCGATTCACCGTCACGACCCAGTTTTTCTGGAACCAGACCGCCGACCGGGCGAACGTCGTCATTCCGGCGGCGAGCCTCATGGAGAAGAAGGGCACGGTCTCTCCCGCGTTCGGCGAGGATCTCGTGCGCGACGAGGTCATGCCGCCAATCGCCGGCGCCGTCACGGCCGGCGCCTTTCTCCTCCTGCTCGCGAAGGAGATGGGCGCGGAGATCGGCCCCGTGGAGCGGCCCGCGCGCCGGACGGAGCGCGCGGCTTCTTCCGCCGGCATGAACGCCGAGTGGGCCGACTACACGGCCTCGATGAAGGAGATGGAGGCGGCGCAGGCCGTTCTCATTCCCTGGAGCGAGGCGGTCCACGTCGCGGACGGGAGCCTCAGCAGGAATTTCTACTGGTCCGAGATCACGTGTCCGGACGCGGCCCTCATGGTCCCCGAGGAGCTCGCGGCGAGGCTCAGGATCAAGCGCGGGGACCGCGCGGAGGTTTCGACGGCGGCCGCCGACATCGTGCTCCCGGTCGAGATCACGAGGAAGCTCTCGGGCGCCGTCGTCGCGGCGACGATCCATTTCCCCGCCGTGCGGAAG
>JBEKAW010000178.1:0-5469 GCA_050015715.1 Candidatus Krumholzibacteriaceae bacterium | reverse complement strand
TCCACGAAGGCCTGAGCCTCCTCGGGCTTCGTCAGGGTGGGGATGGCGATCCCATATTCCGTTCCGTGTCCGCCGGGCACCGTGGCCAGGGTGCCGCTCGAGATCAGGTCGGAACGATCCGGATTGGGACCGACCGCCTGCTGCGCGTTCATCGCCTTGAGGAACTCGACGCTCGTGAACATGTCGATGTCGGTCGTGACGCCGAACTGCAGGGACTGCTGCAGCCCCGTGCCGAACATATGCGTATGTGAATCGATCAGGCCGGGGAGGAGCGTCTTGCCGCTTCCGTCGATGATCCGTGCGTCAGCCGGGATCTTCATGGAAGCGGCGACGTTCTCGATCTTGCCGTCGCGCACGAGCACCGTGGTCTTCTCGATCACCTTCTGGCCGTCGAATACCCGCACGTCGCGGATGGCGAAGCACGTGGGTTTCGTCTCGTCCTGCGCGGTAACAGCGGCAATCGCGGCGCTTCCACATAGTGCCATCAGCACTCCACAGATCAGCATTCCACGGACCAGCACCCTAAACACGTTCGTATGCACCTTGTTCTTCGCGAGCTCATTCATGTTCGAATCCTTTCTTCAATATCGCCTCGAGCGCTTCCACGTGGGCTTTGAAGACGGCGCGCCCCGCGTCCGTGGCCGCCACGAACGTGCGCGGTTTGCGTTCGATAAAGACCTTTTTCACCGCAATGAAGCCCGCCTCTTCCAGCTTGCGCAGGTGAGCGCCGAGGTTGCCGTCGGTCACGTCCAGCATTCCGCGAAGGTAGCTGAAGTCGACTTCTTCATTCGGCTTGAGCACGGTGAGCGCCGCCATGATGCGCAGCCGCACCGGCTGGTGGATGATTTCATTCAGCTCGTTCATGCCTCTCGCCACCTTAAACGGATGTAGAGGGCGCTCCCGATCATCGTCCCGCCCCCGAGGAACGCCATGCACAGGTAGAAGTAATTCGGCAGCAAATAGTAGCTGCCGAAGGCCAGAGCGGTGACCAAGAGGGCGAGCCTGACGAGGGAATACGACAGCAGGAAGCCCATGGCGATCCAACCGAGCATGGCGAAGATGACGAAGAACATGGCCAGCTGCCTCGCATCCACAGGCCACGCGATCCAGACGGCCAACGCGCAGTAGGCGAACAGGGCCAACCAGAACAGCCCGATTCGCCCGCTCGTGGCGGAGATCCTGGCGTTGCGCACGCGCCGGCTCAGCAGCACGCCCATCCCCCAGGAGGCGAGGCCGCCGAGGATATCGAGCACCATCCAGACATAGCCCGCGGTTTTGTCGGAGAGAAAATTCGAGCCCAGGAAGCCCAGGACCCAGATAACTCCCCACAGGATCAAGAAGTAGTGCGCCCCGCCATTGGCCACGGCGTTGCGCATCCTTTTCTTCATCGAGCTGATGGCGGCAAGGGATTCTTCCGCCTCATTGGGACTGATTTCCATAGTGGCTGCTCCTTCCAAACTTGCCCTCGATACAGAGAACTCTATTATACAGAGTATTCTATTACAATAATCGGTGGTTGTCAAGCCCCTTTTCGCAAAATAATGAAATGTGCCGTTCGGGCTATGAGCTATAATCTGGCCACCTCAGAACAGGAAAGGTGTCTCGATGCAAGCAATCGGCAACACTCCGCTCATCAAGCTTGTCCGTCTCCACGAAAAGGGGGCCGCCGATATCTTCGTCAAATGGGAGGGCGCAAATCTCACCGGGAGCATGAAGGACCGGATGGCCCTTTCCATGATCGAAGGGGCCGAGAAGAGGGGCGCCCTCAAGCCGGGGGGCCGCGTCGTCGACTATACCGGCGGGAGCACCGGGAGCTCGCTCGCCATGGTTTGCGCGGCCAAAGGGTACCGCGGGTATTTCGTCTCGTCGGACGCCTTCGCGGAGGAGAAGATACAGACCATGCGCGCCTTCGGCTCGACCGTGGAGGTGACACCAAGCGTGAACAGGATGGTCACGCCGGAGCTGATTCAGGGCCTCATAAAACGCGTGGCGGAGCTCGCCAAGGAGCCGAACACCTTCTGGACCGATCAATTCAATAATCCCGACAATAGCGCGGGCTACGTGCCCATGGCCGTGGAGATCATGACGGCGCTGGGCGGCCGCTTCGACGAGTTCATACAGGGAGTCGGGACCGGCGGCTCCTTTTCGGGGAACGCCGAGGTGTTCAAGCGCGAGGTTCCGGGGGTCCGCTGCATCGCCATCGAGCCCGCGAACACCCGGGCCCTCTCCGGGCACGGCCCCTACGGCGGGCACCGGCTCGAGGGGATGGGGGCGGGGTTTGTCCCGTCCATATGCCGGCTCGATCTCGCGGACGAGATTGTGGCGGTTACGGACGAAGACGCCTACGCGACGGCCCGCCGCCTCGCGCGCGAGGAGGGCATCTTCGGCGGCATCTCGTCGGGGTCGAACGTGTGGGTGGCCCTCGAGCGGGCGCGGAAGCTCGGCGCCGGCCATCGCATCGTCACGATCATCTGCGACTCGGGGCTGAAATATCTGAACGACGACCTGTATCGCTAGCGGGCGGCCGCATTTCTCTTTGAGGAGGTTGCTCATGCACAGCTTGGAAGAAGCCTTCAATCGATCGGGTTTCTCGCGATTCCTCAACAGTCCAGCGGGCCGCATCTTTCGCGTGGTCGCCGGCGCAGGATTCCTCATAGTCGGCTATGTCTATCGGAACCATGCGCTCGGCCTCGTGTCCATAGCGTGGGGTGCGCTCGCGTTGATCGCCGGAGCGCTCGATGTCTGCTTCGCGAGCGCCTTGCTGGGTGGTCCGCTATTCGGCGTGAAGATTCGCGCCAAGCAGAAGACTGGAACGGAGTGAAAGCGATGAAACTACGTGTCAAGAGCCTGACGAGAGGCCTGGAGTTCCACGGAGAGGTCGAGGGCAAGCGCCAGCACTACTACGTCCTGTCGAGCGCGCGGCAGTATTTCGTCATGTCCGTTTCCAAAAGCAAGCGCTCCTCGGGAAACTTCAACCTTGTCGGGAGAGTCGCGGTGGACAAGCTCTACCGGCGGCTTCGCGCTCAGCAGGGGCTCACGGCGAAGCTCGTCTTCATCCGCTCGAGAAACCGGCGCCTCGTGCCGTCGCGTCTCGCCGCGCTGAACATGCTCTACGTCCTCGTCGCCACGGGCCGGGCGAGCATCGATATGCGTCATACGTCGCGAGAGATCTTCTTCAACGTCAAGTCGTAGGTAATGGAGGTCGCCAGATGAAAATGAACTTGAGGGTTCTTGTGGCGTTCCTGCTCGGCGTCGGTGCGTTCTTTCTGCTGTTCCTCCTTGGTGAGGGAGTGGATATTTCCCCCTCCGTTCGGGGAGCACAGTACTTTTCCGCCATCATATTCTTCGGCGGCATGGGAGCCTACTTCCTCATCTCGGAGTATTTTCTTTCGCGCGGCCATCAGCAGGCGGTGCGGAAGGATTGGCCGATAATCCTTGCTCTCAATGCGCCGCTCATACTCGCGACGATCATCTCTTTGTTCGTCGAACCGAACAAGGCGTCCCTCCTGCAGACCGGGGGTGCCGTCGTTGTCGGGGTTGTGTGCTCCTATGCCGGAGCGGCGCTCGCGGCGCGAAGTGCCGCGCCGCCTCCCGGCCCTGTTGCCTAGGAGACAGCATGGAAGAACAAGATCATTCCTCGGTTCCCGCTATCAGCAGAGGCCGGCTGGAGATCCTCTACGACGGCATCTTCGCCATTGCGATGACGATCCTCGTGCTCGAATTGAGGGTGCCCGAGCTCGTCGATCGCCACTCGGTTGCCGAGCTCGCCAGCGCGCTCGCCCATAACGGATACACGTTCGGGAGCTACCTCCTCAGCTTCCTGATGCTCGGCATGTTCTGGTATCGCCACAATCTGCAGTACCGCCACGTTCGAGTGGTCACCGCGGGCATGCTCGCGTTGTACCTCGTTCAACTCGCCGCGGCGGCGTTCTTCCCGTTCTGCGCCGCCCTCTTTGGGCGCTATCCCACCAATGGTCTCTCTGTCGTTGTCTACGCCGGCTGCGTCATGGTGTACTTCTGGGCCTCTCTCGCCACGTGGGTCATTGCCCGGAGATCCGGGGCCCTTGTATCTGACCTGACCGCGGCGGACTACCGGCGTTCCCGCAACAGGTTGCTCCGCGCCTGTGTGATCATCTCGATCCTCTTCGCCGCCTATTTCACTAGAATGCTTGTGAGGTAGCCGCGGCTCGTGGCCTCACCAGCTCAGCGACTCGATGAGCGCGCCGCTCGCGTTGTATTTGTCCCAGGTGCCGTGCCCGCCTGCCCAGTTGAAAATGTGGGAGATGCGCCACGCGCCGGTCGAGGCGTTCCAGATATAGTCCTTGAGCCACCCGGTACTTGGGTCCGAGGCGACCTGCATTTCCCATCTCTCGTCGGCCGGCCACGCCCATATCCAGTGCCTCGTTCCATCCGCGCTCACGCTCCAGTCCATGGTCGCCGCGGCCTTCACGTGCTCGATCGCGCCTCGATAGAACGTCCAATGGATACTATCGGCACCGGCCGACGCGGTCCATTCCCACGAGTACAACACCTGCGTGCTGTCGTAGGGGAAATACTCGGAGAATGCGCCCGTCCTCCCCGCGGTTCCCGTCGTCCCGCGGGCGAGGGGACGGTAGTCGCATACAACGTGATGGTCGCACCACTTGCGATAATCGAAGCGCCACGTGTGCCCATGCACGGCGGGACAGGCGAGATACACGTTCTCTTCAAGCGTGTCGGCGCCGTTCCCGTAGCTGCATCTCCAGCAGCCGCCGTCAGTCCGGCTCCAGGGGAGGAATTGCGAAGGGTAGAGGGCCGCACGCGCGAGCCCAGCTTCGCCCCAGACTGCGTGGAAGAGATCCAATGCCCACGCCTGCGCGTCGCGCGCAACCGGGGCGTCACTCATGAGGTCGAGCGAGTCGGGGAGATCGGCCACCTGGGCAAGAGGCGCCCCGGTCTCGAGCTTCGGCCTGACGAAGTTGTCGTCGTCGCCGCAGGACGCGAGGAGGGCGAGTGTGAGGCAGATCGAGATACAGAGGTAATTCTTCATCTACTGATAAAGCTAATAGGGGTGGGCTGGCGCGGCAACGGAAAATGTTAAACGTACGGCCATACCGTACGATTGTGTGGTGTCGGCGCATATGTAGGATCATGCGGAGTTGACTGCCTCGGCGTGCGAGCTGCGGCTAGTGTACCCGCATGGCCGCGGGCCATAATTGCATATGATGGTGACCGCTCGCAGTCTATCCGAGGCCATCACGCCTTCTTGCCGAAAATGCCTTGATGCGGCATCTTAAGTTACAGTAGAATGAAAGCAACTCTCAAGGAAAACGGCGCTGGTGCGAAACGAGAAATCGCAGTACCATCTACGCAACTGGTAACAACCTGTATGGAGCTAGGCTAGGAGAGAACACATGAGTAAATTTGCATTCAGAGCGCAAGATATCGATGTGGCGAGACTATTGCTTGATCCGAACAACTACCGATTTC
>JBEKAW010000177.1:0-5487 GCA_050015715.1 Candidatus Krumholzibacteriaceae bacterium | reverse complement strand
TCCGCATCTCGGTCGCCATGGGGCTTTCCTGATCGAAGAGGTCGTAAATCGCCTTCCTCTCGCCTCCGTTCACTTCTGGACCTCCGTCGCCCGTTGATCTTCCTTGAGCTCGATCCCGAGCCCGCTCGACTTGAGCTGTTTCGCATACATGTAAAGGGCTCCCGACATGATCGCGACGAAGAGGGCCACACCCACGATCCACGCGGCGATCATGACGCCGCGCTTCTTCTTCTCCCATGTGAAATCGATCGCCATCTTCGGAACGGTGCCGAGCACCGGGGTCTTGAGCACGCGCTCGACCTCCTCGATCGACCGAAAGGAATCATCCATGTATTCCGTGACGACAATCGCGGCGAGCCCGCAGGCGCCGCCGAACATGACGGCGAGGAGCATGATCTTGAGGGGATTGGGCTTGACCGGGCTCAGGGGCTTCTCCGCCCGCTCGATGATGTTCATGCTCGTGCCGAGGTTCGTGGTCTGCACCGCCTCGCTGATACGGGCCGATGTCTTTGATTCGAGGAACACCTTGTAACTCGCCTGGTTCGTTTCGACCTCCTGCGTGAGCCGATTGAACTCCCGCTCGAGCCCCGGGCGCATCTCGTAGTTCTTTGAATACTGATCGATGTAGCCCTGGAGCTTCCGGTCGATGAACGAGTAGTAATCATTGAGCGAGCGCTGGTAGAAATACTCGTCGATGAGCGGGAGAACGTCCGGGGAGATCGTGTGGTATTCCCCCCGCACGAGTTCGTCGATCCGCGATCGAAGCGCGGCGGCCCCATCGTTGAACGCGTCGGGCGACTGGGAAGCCTGCTGAGGCCCTGCGAGGTCGCGGAGCAGCTTCTCCTCGCCGTAGGCGACGATCTTGTTCTCGCAGTTGCGCACCGTCTCGTCGGACGTGATCTTGTCGGACGACGGGACCACGTTGAGAAGCTGAACAAGCCTGTCCCTGACCCGCTTGAGAGCGATGGCGCTCCGGTCGGCGTCCGTGCCGGACGTCTGCTTGAGCGCGCGGGCGAAATTGACGTTCGCGGAGTTCACCGGGTTGTGCTCGACTTCGCTGTCCGCCATCTCGCGCTTGATGAGTGCGAGGTCCTTTTCCGAGGCCTCGAGCTTTTCCTTGTATATCGCGAGCTGCTCGTCGCTGAAGGCGCCCGCCTGGCGTATCCCCTGGATCTGCTCCTGCCGGGTAACGTTGATGAACGACTCGGTGATGTGTTCCGCGAGCACGTACGCGGTCGCCGGATCGGTGTCGAAAACCTCGATCGTGAAGAACCCGGACATGGGGCTGTCGACCCCGATCTTCTTCTTGAGAAGACCGACGAGCTGCCTCATGACGAGATCGTCGATCGGCACTCCTCCCCGATTGGCGCGCGACACGTTTTCGATGTAACGGCGAATCTGGTCCGAGTTCTGGAGCCCGAGTTCCTCGATGACGAGCTTGAGAAAATCGTTGCTCTTCAGGCGCGTCTCGATCACCGAGCGAAACTGCTGGTCCCGAATCTGGTTCCGGGTCTCGGCCTCGGGAACGTACCGCTCGATCGTCGGCGACAGGATGTTCTTGTCCTCAATCGAGATCATCGTATGCGATTCGTAGACGGGAGTCAGATGGCGCACGCCAAAGTACGCGATTATGCCGGAGAGCACGAGCGGGACGATGAGATAGAACTTCTTCCGCCAGAATACCTTCCAGTACGCGTGGAGGTTGATCCTGCCCTGCTCTTCATCCGAAGTAACCTTCTTGACGCTCTCCACCCCAACCCCTTACTTTCGCGAGTAGACGAGGAGCGCCGCGACGGTCGCGGCCGTCGAAACCAGCGCGAGAAAAAAATTCGGACTCATGACGGTCCCCCAGAAGGAGCTGCTCCGCGGGATGCTCACCGTGTCGTTCGGGAGAACAGGAGGATTCTGACGGATGTCACCCGTATCGAGGTAACGCTGGAAGTCGACGGAGACCGTCACCGTGCGCCCGCCCTCGGCCGGCCGGATGATCGTGATCCTGCTCAGCCGTGCCCCCTCGGCGGGCCCGCCGGCCGCGAGAATCGCATCGCTGAGCCTCTTCTCGCCCGCCAGCGGATACGCGGCCGGGTGAAGCACCGCGCCGAACACGTTGACGGCGCCCGTCCCGGTGTACGCGGCCGTTCGCTCGGGCACGATGACCGTATCCCCGGGCTTGAGCGTGGGAAGCGACTTGAGATCCCCCGAGTCGAGGGCGGCCTGGAGATTGACGAGGGTCGTCGTGCTCCCTTCTCCGCCGGCCCTGATGATGCGGACGGATTCGAGGGAGCCGCTCGCGAGCGGCCCTCCCGCCTCCTTGACCGCATCCCATACGGAGGGCGTGCCCCCGAACTCGTATTTCCCCGGCTGGGCGACCTGTCCCTGAACGTAGATGAGCCTTCTTGACTCCTCCCCGATGAGACTCAACGTTATCGTCTGCACGCTCGGGTAGACCTCCTGGATGGAGCGGAGAATCGTACCCTTCGCCTCATCGAGAGTGAGCCCTTCGACACGGATCGCGCCGACGATGGGCAGGCTCACCTCCCCCTTTGCGTCAACCGAGAGGATCCGCCCGAGGTCGTCGCGCTGGGGAACGTCGAGTCGGATCGAATCCCCCTTCCGCAGCCGGACGTCCGCCTGCGCGGACAGCGGCGCCGCAGCGAGCGAGACGGCGCACAGAATGGCCGCGACAACGAATATGGATTTCTGTTTCAATGCCGGCGCCACCTTTCGATAATACCGACCGTATCCTACCGTCTCGCGGAGCGGCCTGTAAAGTGAAAACGCCGCTCCGAACCTACCCACGCGCCTCGCGGTACCATTGGATCGTTCGCCGGAGCCCCTCCGAGAAAGGAACTGAAACGGAGTAGCCGATGAGCGACCCGGCCGCCGAGATATCGGCATGTGAATGCCTCACGTCTCCCGCCCGCGGCTCGGCGTACGTCGGCGCGAGCGAGCCTCCGACGATTCGTTGTATCCCGGCGAAAAGCTCGTTCAGCGTGTAGTGCGTCCCGCATGCGACGTTGATCGTCTGCCCCTGCGCCGCCTCGCAGCGAGAGGCACGGATATTTGCCTCGACGATGTTCTCGATGAAGGTGAAATCCCTGCTTTGCCGTCCGTCGCCGAAGATCGTCGGTCGCCTGCCGGCGAGAAGATCGGTGATGAAGATCGGGACCACGGCGGCGTACTGACTCTTCGGATCCTGGCGCGGCCCGAAAACGTTGAAATAGCGGAGCGACAGCGTCGACAGACCGTACACGCGCGCGTACACCGCGCAGTAGTGCTCCCCCGCGAGCTTGCTTGCCGCGTACGGCGACAGCGGCTGCGGCGTCATGCTCTCGATCTTCGGAAGCGTCTCGGTGTCCCCGTAGGCAGATGAGGAGGCCGCGTACACGAAGCGCTTCACCTTGGCCCTTCGCGCCTCTTCGAGCACCACGAGCGTCCCCCCCACGTTGACGTCCGTGACGAGCACCGGATCCTCGATGCTTCGAGGCACCGAGGCGAGCGCCGCCTCATGGAGCACGTAGTCGACTCCGGCCATCGCCCCCCGGACGGCCCCGGCATCGCGTATGTCCCCCTCGATGAACGTGAGGGCGCCCCGCATGTGCACAATATTCTTCTCGTATCCCGTCGAGAGGTTGTCGAAGATGACAACCTCCTCGCCGCGCTTCACGAGCGCCTCGGCGATATTCGATCCGATGAATCCCGCTCCCCCGGTCACGAGATATCGCGCCATATACCCTCCATCCGACGTTTCAGTCACCCGCATCCCGACCCCGCCGCTGTCTTACTTCAGCCGCCGGGGGCCGGACCCTTCGGGCGACCGCAATAATACACCGCCTCCGCCCGCGATTCAATGAATCAGGACGGATTCGCGAGATTGACCTCGCCGTAGCTCATGATATTGTTTTTTCCGCGTGACTTCGCGAGGTAGAGCGCCGCGTCCGCGCGCTCGATGACCGTTTCCACCGTGCGTGCGTCATCCGGGAATACGGCGACTCCGATGCTGCAGGTCAGAAGCCCGGGCGTCACCCCGTCGAATTTGAAACGCCAGATCGCCTTGAGGATGCGCTCACCGAGCCTCAGCGAACCCTCGAGCCCCGTCTGCGGCAGAAGCAGGGCGAACTCGTCCCCCCCGTACTTGGCGACGAGATCGATCTCGCGGCAACTCTGGGTGATCACGCGGGCGATGTCACGAAGCGCCCTGGATCCCGAGAGGTGGCCGTTGTGATCGTTATACTCCTTCAGGTTGTCCACGTCGATCATGAGAAACGAAAAGGGATACCCGAATCTCGTCGCCCGCTTCATCTCGAGCTTGATCGAGCGTATGAGGAAACGGTAGTTGTAAATCCCGGTCAGCCCGTCCGTGATCGATTCCACCTCGAGCTTCTTGTACAGAACGTAGTTCTCGAAGGCGATCGCGGCCTGGTTCGCCATCACGGTGAGAAGATGTATGTCGTCCTCCGTGAACCGCCGGCGCGACGTGTCGTTGATCGCGACGATGATCCCGAAGAGCGCATCCTTCGCCAGGAGCGGCGCCGAAATGACGGTGCTGCAGGAGTCGTCCTCGCGAAGAAACTCCGAAGCGAGAAGCGAGAGATCGAGTGTGAACACCTTGTCCGGGGTCTTGCACGCGTCGTACTCGCGCTGGAGCCAGTTCACGACGCCGGGGGATTCGGGCATATCCTCGACGGCGATGCGCTTGCCGTGATCCTCGATCGTCCCCGTGTATTTGACGATCCGGTGATTATCGAGAAGGATGAGGTACACCTTTCTCGAAGGGAGGATTCCGAGGGCGTTATCGAGGATTTTCTGAAAAATAATGCGGTTGTCCCTCCCCGAGCTGATGAGACTTGTGATCTCGGCGAAGGTCTTCAGCAAAATGTCTTTGTCGTCAGAGATTCGAGCCATGGTATCCTGATTTCCTGCTTGACCTGCGTGGAATACGCAAAAGGCATGCCATGGAATGAGATACACGTCACTCGAGGAAAGAATTCGGCGGGACTCCCGACCTATGGATGACGGTCCGCCGTGCGACCCCCCTCCAGCTCCCGGCGATATCGCCGTATCTCTTTGATATCCGAATAGATATAAAGACCGATAATGCAGGCGATGATCGCGGCCACTGCCGGGAACGCGATCCGCAAGGCGAGAGGGGTCTCCGTGAACCTCGTCCGCATCAACCGTATGGACGAAATGAAGAGCAGCCACAGGAAAGCAAACAGGATGATTTTCACCACGAGAGTGACGAAGACTGAGTAATAATACCCCCTCGTCCTCATATCGAGCCACTCCCTGATAGCGGGGCACGAAGTCAGTGCGCGACCGCGAACCTCCCCGCCGCATGCACGATCGAGCCGTCCGGATCGAACAGCGTCAGCCGGTAGAGATAGACGCCCGAGGCGAGTCTGTCGATCGCGGGGAAAAGGGCCCCGCAGCTCAAGCAGTTGAGCCCCGCACCGAGCGGCTTCCCCCATTGCGAACCCGCGTATC
>JBEKAW010000176.1:0-6800 GCA_050015715.1 Candidatus Krumholzibacteriaceae bacterium | reverse complement strand
ACTGCGCGACCGGGAAGGAGCTTCTCCGCCGCCCCCGACACAGCGGGGGCGCGAGCGCATCGCTCCGGCGCGGGCCGTTCGACGTGACGCTCTCGGCTTCCCACGTCGGGGCACGCCTCGACAACGACTTCGGCGGGCCCCTCGGCGAACATTTCAATCCGGCGTACACAACTATCGACGCGGCCGTCAACTACCGGGCGGGCGCCTCTCAGGAGATCTATTGCAAGCTCGGGAATCTGTCGAACGAGCGCTACGACGAGGTCTCGGGCTACGCCGCGCCGGGCGCCCACGTCACGGTCGGCACGAGAGTGGACTTCTGATTCTCGCGATGGTATGATGGCGGCCTCCAAGAAAGGGGGCCTCACATGGCGGTAGCACGGGTCAGCGAAATAGTGGCGTCCTCCACGAAGAGCTGGGAGGACGCGGCGCGCACAGGTTTCAGGCGCGCGGGCAAAACTCTCAGGGGAATCACCGGCTTCGAGATCATCAAGCAGACGGCCCACGTCGAGAACAACAAGATCGTCGAGTTCCGCGTGACCATGCGCGTGATATTCGTGCTCGACGAATAGCCCTGACTATACTTGCGACCGGTAGTCCTCCGCGCGATGGCGCACGATGACGCCCTCGATCATGTAGACGACGTCCTCGGCGATGTTCGTCGCGTGGTCCGCGATGCGCTCGAGATGCCGCGAGCACGAGAGCAGGTGAATGAGGCTCTCGAGCTGTTCCGGCTTCCTGCGAATCCCGTCCTGGATTATCGCGTACATCTCCCGGTGCATCGCATCGATCTCATCGTCGGCCGCGAGAACCTCGTAGGCGAGCTTCGCATCCTGCTTCATCAGCGAATCGAGGCATTTTCTCATCATCGCTTTCGTCTTCTCCGCCATGAGCGTGAGATCGAGCGGAATATCCGGCCGCTCTCTCGTCGCGAGAAACTGCGCCCGTTCGGCGATATTGACCGCGAGATCCCCCATCCGCTCGAGATCGCTGTTGATCTTGAGAATGGCGACGATAAAGCGCAGGTCGATCGCGACCGGCTGGTGGAGTGCGAGCACCTTGAGACATTCCTCCTCGATCTCCACCTCCGTCTGGTCGATGTTCAGATCGCTCTTGATGACCTCGTCGGCGAGGGTCGAATTCCGCTCCGAGAGCGATTGCACCGCCTTGTAAACGTTGTCCTCGACGGTGGCGCTCAGGGCCAGGATTCGCTTCTTGAGAACCTCTATCTCCCGCTCCAAATGTTTCGACACGATTCACACCATCCTTCTCCGGATCATCCGAAACGCCCCGTGATGTAGTCCTCGGTTTCTTTTTCTCTCGGCCTCGTGAATATCTCTTCGGTATTGCCGAACTCTATCAGACGCCCTTCGTAGAAGAAAGCGGTCATGTCGGAGACGCGCGCCGCCTGCTGCATGTTGTGCGTGACGATGACGATCGTGTACATGCC
Organism: Candidatus Krumholzibacteriaceae bacterium; assembly: GCA_050015715.1. Classification (GTDB taxonomy): domain Bacteria; phylum Krumholzibacteriota; class Krumholzibacteriia; order Krumholzibacteriales; family Krumholzibacteriaceae; genus SSS58A. The sequence continues at coordinate 5,353 of JBEKAW010000176.1, read as the reverse complement.
CCGCAGCTCGCCGATGAGATCCTCGATGCGGGTCGTCGAGCGCGGATCGAGGGCGGAGGCGGGCTCGTCCATGAGGAGTATCGTCGGGTTCACCGCGATAGCGCGCGCGATGCAGAGGCGCTGCTGCTGTCCCCCCGATAGCCCGAGCGCGTTATCAGCGAGCCGGTCCTTGACCTCTTCGAGAAGCGCCGCGCGTTTGAGGCTCTGCTCGACGATCCCGGCGATCGTTCCCCGGTCGGAGACGCCATGGATGCGCGGGCCGAACGCGACGTTGTCGAATATGCTCTTCGGGAAGGGATTCGGCTTCTGAAACACCATGCCGACCGTTCTTCTGAGCGCGACGACGTCGACGTCGGGCGCGTAGAGATTCTGCGCCTCGAGGCTCAGCGCGCCGCTCGTGCTACAGCCGGGAATGAGATCGTTCATCCGGTTGATCGCCCGCAGATACGTGCTCTTCCCGCAGCCGCTCGGCCCGATGATGGCGGTCACCTTGCCGGACTGGATGTCGAACGTCACCTTGTCGACGGCGGCCTTCGAGCCGTAGAAGACGGAGAAGTCCTTCGCCCTGATGAGGGGCATCCCATCCGGCTCCGTCCCGGTCGTGCGCGCTCTCGGGGTGGGCTTCGCGAGCGGGGCGATGAAATCTCCTTGTATGTTCTTCACTGCTTCCTCCAGGTCAGGAATCCCCGTTGAATCCGATTCTCTATGCTCTCAGCTTCTTCGATATCCGGGCCCGTATGATGACGGCGGTCAGGTTCAGGAGCAGCACGAGTACGACGAGCGTGAGCACCATGCCGTACTGCACGTGCCGTATTTCATCGACCGCCTGATGTTCCGTCGATAGATTGTAGATGTTCCAGGGGAGCGCAGGCGTCGGCTGCGTGAGGGTCTGCCAGACCGCGAGCGGCTTGCCGACGCTCACCGCCGCCGTGAAGATGATCGGCGCGGTCTCCCCGGCCGCCCTTCCCATGCTGATGATAACGCTCGTGAGCACTCCGGGGAGCGCGGCCGGGAGAATCACGGTGAGAATCGTCCGCCACTTGCTCGCGCCGAGACTCATCGCCGCCTCTTTGTACGTCCGGGGAACGGCCTTGATCGCCTCTTCCGAGGCGCGAATCACGGTCGGGAGCACGAGAATCGCGAGCGTCAAGGCGCCCGCGAGCACGCTCTTCGACTGCGAGACCTTCATCGTATTGATGAAGAACGCGAGACCGAAAAGCCCGAAAACGATGCTCGGCACGCCCGCGAGAGAGCTGATGCACGTCCGCAGCAGGCTCACGAAATGCCCCTCCCCCGCGTACTCGGCGAGGTAGATCGCCGTGACGATACCGAGCGGCACGGCGAAGAGCATCGCGCCGATGGCGAGATAGATCGTCCCGAGCATCTCCGGCCATATCCCCCCGAAAAAATGGGAATCGTAGGAGTCGTCGAACGGGAACCGCCAGTACCAGGTGAGGCGAGGGAGCATCATTTCCTTGGCGCCCCGCTCGAGCTCCCCGAAGAGCGGCTCCAGCGACGTGCCCTTGAACCGCTCGACGCGCGGCTTCGAGACTTTCACGCCCATCCTCGTGGGATCCGAATAGTCGTACTCCTCGACGAAGAGAATCCCCTGGAGCTTCACCTTCGCCCGATCCCATCGGGTCTGCCCGTACTGCTGGCGCATGAGAACGGGCGCAGGCTCGCCGGGAGCCGGCCCGAACAGCTCCTGAACGAGGTCCTCGAGCTCCTTGAAGTCGCTCTCGTATTTGGCGCGGAACTCGGCCCCCCCCCGCTCCATCTCTCCGTCGAACCGCTTCAGGAGATCGTACACGGGTTTCCGCGCCGCTGCGGCTTGCGCCTTCTCAGCTTCGACGGCGGCCGGGTTTCCGCGGCCGAACCTGTCCAGCATGAGCGCGCGGTACTCGACCGTGCCGCGGAAGACGAACGCCGAGGAACCCTTGATGAATATGGGGCCGAGGAGAATGACGAGAGAGAGCGACATGGCCACGATTGCGGCGACGCTCACGAAAGAGAAGGAGCGGTTGAAAAGCTTTCGGGTTCCGAGCTCCATTCCCTCACCCCCTCATCTTCCGGGAGCGGCGCACGACGTATTCGCTCACGAGGTTCATGATGAACGCGAAGGCGAGGAGACACAGCGCCATCGCGAAGAGCACGTGATAGCGCGCGGAGCCCGTGACCTGGTCGGCCTCACCCATGTCTCCCGCTATGGTAGCGGTGAGCGTGCGTACGGGTTGAAGAAGGTTGAACCACGGGGACGGGATTCTCGCGGCGTTTCCCGAGGCCATCCATACGACCATCGTTTCCCCGATCGCGCGCATGACGCCGAGTATCACGGCGGCGAGAATGCCGCTCCGAGCCGCGGGGACGACGACCTTGAGCAGCGTTTCCGCGCGAGTCGCGCCGAGGGCGTAACTTCCCTCCCTGAGCTCGCGGCCCACCGAGTTCAAGGCGTCTTCGGACACGCTCACGATCGTGGGAAGCGCCATGATCCCGAGAATGACCGAGACGTTGAGGGCGTTCGTGCCGGTCGAGATGACGAGGCGGTTGAGGACGCCGGTCAGCGCGAGAAGGGCGCCGGCGGCGAGACCGCCGATGACCACGGACGTGGCGATCCTGGCAGCAGTCCTCCCGTGCCGCGGGAACCTCGAGGAAACGATATCGCTCGCGACGGCCGTCGCGACGAGAAGAAGCGGCGCGAGCACCAGCCACGCGCCCGCCGCGAGCAGAGTCCCCCCGCGCGTCTGGAGGAGCGGCGCGAGCACGACGAGCGCGAAGAATCCGTAGACCACGGACGGGATCGCGGCGAGCATCTCGATGACCGGCTTCGCCACCTGGCGCACCGCGAACGGGAGAATATCGCTCAGGCAGAGAGCGGCGAGGATACCGAGGGGGACCGCGACCAGCGACGCGCCGAGCGTCACGAGCGCGCTTCCGACGAAGATCGAGAGCGCGCCGAATTCGGCCGGATCCCGCGAGGGATACCAGTGCGTGCTCGTGAAGAACTCCCGTAAGCCCTCGAGCCTGAAAAAGGGGAGCGCGTCCCGTATGATGAAGTAGAAGATGAAGAGGAGCGCGATGACGGAGCTCGAGGCGAGCGCGACGAGCAGCGCGGAACCGAAAAGGGCGCCGACGCGCTTGAAGCGCCTGGCGCCCTTGCTTATGACCAGTTGATCCTGCATCAGTACTTCGTTACGGGCACGAAGCCGATCGCCTTGACGATCTCCTGTCCTTTCGGGCTGAGGTAGAGATTCAGGAACGAGTAGAGCGTGCTCCCCATCTTCGGATAACCGTTCGTGAACATGAAGAGCGGCCGCGCGATCGGATAGGTGCCGGAAGTGACGGTTGCTTCGTCCGGCATGATGTTGTTGACCTTGAGCGCCTTGACGGTCTTGTCGACGAAGCCGAGGCCGACGTAGCCGATGGCGGCCGGCGTGCTCTGCACCCGCTCGCGCACGGCGCCGTTCGAGCCCACGTATTCGGCCTTGTCGGAGATCTTCTGCTTGTTGAGGACGAGGGTCTCGAAGCTCTCATACGTGCCGCTGTTCGTGTCGCGGCTGATAATGACGATCGGGACGTTCGGGCCGCCGACGCCCTTCCAGCTCGTGATCTTTCCCGTATAGATGTCGCGGACCTGGTCGATCGAGAGCCCCTGGACCGGACAGCTCGGATGGACGATGATCGCGATTCCGTCGACCGAGACGACCGTGGCGACGGGGAACACGCCCTTGTCGACCGCCGCCTTGAACTCCTCGTCCTTCATGAAGCGCGACATCGTGGCGATGTCGCACGTGCCGTTGATGAGCGACTTGGCGCCGTTGCCGCTCCCCGACTCGCTCACGGTGATGTTGACGCCCGCGTTCTTCGACATGAAGTACTCGGCGAAGGCCTTCGCGATCGGTCCGACGGTGGTCGATCCGTCGATGACTATCCTGGTCGCCTGGGCGAAGCCCGCGACCGGCATGAAGGCACTATTAACCTCGCGTTAGCGATGTGTTAGATTTCCGTTAAGGACACACCTGCGTGCCTAGAACTTGGTCGAGAAATCCACCATCAGCCGCTTGTAATCCGTTTCCGTCTCACTCTCCTTTATACCCTTCTTGTCGAGAAGGTACGTCACGTCGAAGCTCGCGTTCTTGTCGAGGCCCACCGAGCAACCGAGCTCGAACCCCTTGCCATCCGTTCCGCCGCCGATGAAGTCGGAGTAGGTGAAGATACCGATCACGGCGTCGGCTTCGACCTTTCGATAGTTCGCGAAGAGCTTCAGCGATCCCTTGTCCTTCCCGTAGTTGAGCGTGCCCTGGACGAGATACGCCGTGTTGAGGCTGTCCGCGCCGCTGTTGTTCACAAAGTCGCCGGTGAGCCTGAGCGACGTCTTGTCGTTCAGCTTGGCGTCGAGGATGCCGAGCACCTCGAATTCCTTGAATTCCCACAGGTACCCTTTCCCGGTGCCAACCGTCATCGTGCTGTTGCCGTAGAACGACGCCGGCTTGTAGAAGCCGGGATAACCCTTGGTCCTCTGGAAGCTGAAGTAGCTCGCGCCGGCCGTGACACCCACCTTGTCGGAGGGCTTCACGTTGAATCCGGCCTGGGCGCCCGACATCCACTGCTCGTTGTCGGGATCGTTGTCGGTGATGTAGAAACCCGCCGCGTTGATGAAGATCTCCGCCTTGTCGTTGGCCTTGTGCTTGTACTTGAGGGCTATTCCTTCGGGCGTAAGATCGTTATCCCAGAGCAGCTGCGTCTTGTCGGCGGTCAGAAAGGGAAACCGCATCTTGCCCGCGTCCACGTTCAGGCCGCTGATCTCCTTCGGGTGAAAGTCGACGTAGGCGAGGTCGAGCTCTATGGGCTTCCTCGAGAATCCGCCCGTGAGCGTCTGGTTCGTCGATACCGGGTCGTCGGATCCCGATGAGAGACCGATCGTGGCGCTCCACGCCTCGTTGATCTCGGCGTCCCCGACGAGCCGCGCCCTGATGCGCCAACGGAAATTGTCGGCTTTGTTCGTTTGCTGAATGAGCTCGTTCCTGAAGCGAACGTCCCCCGTGAGCTTGAGCTTCTCGTACCACTCGGCCGCGCTGGCGACCGCCGGTACGAGCATGCAGACGAGAAGCGCGATCAACGCTGCTCTTCTCACTCTGGCACCTCCTGGTTGAGACCACTGACCGTTTCTGACGAACGATGTGCATGCCACGATACAACGACTTTCGCCACTAAGTATGTGGAATGGCGGTTAGGCTTTTATGAGGGAGAAGTGAGTTTATGATGAAGGTCGACGCGGCGTTCAGCCGCTTCGCGGCAGGTGAATCGAGAAGATGCTGCCCGCGCCGGGCGTGCTCTCCACGTCCACCGCGCCCTC
>JBEKAW010000175.1:0-8472 GCA_050015715.1 Candidatus Krumholzibacteriaceae bacterium | reverse complement strand
CCCTCCCCGGATCACCGTGATCACGTCCCCTTCCGTGATGCTCCGCCCTCTCCCCGCGAGCTCGATGAGCCGCTCGAACACGCGCGTGAGCTGCTCGATCCTCCGGGGCGGACCCGAGATGATGATCTCGTCGCCGCGAACGACGACGCGTTCGTCGAAGTGTTCCTCGATGAGCCGCAGGTTCCGGTCCTCGACGCCGAGGAGCTTGATCGGATCGATGCCGGCGATCGACACGACCCGCCTCTTGAACTCCCGTTTCACGGTGCCCCCCTAAATGCAGAACTCTTGGCTTCCCGTTACAGGACACCAAGAGTTCATGCGGCGACGCTCATTACGAGCGATTGATCACTGAATAGTATCCTGCCTCGGGACGACGAGCTCCTCGTTCGGGAAAATGAGATTGGGGTCCTTGATCTTGCTCTTGTTCGCCTCGAAGATGACCGGCCACTTCCGGTAGTCGTTGTAGATCTCCCAGTACCCAGCGATCTTGGCGAGGTACTCTTCCTTGTACACCCTGTGCGTCGTCGGATACTCGCGCGGGATCTTGACCGTCCAACCGGCCAGCACCCAGTCGGGATCCTCGATGAGCTGCTCGTTGCTCCTCCAGATCCGGGGCCACTTGAGGGGATCCTTGTAGATCTCCTCGTACGAGGCGAGGTTCCAGAGGCAATCCCCCGGACGGATCTTCCACGTCTTGGGAAGCTGCGAGAGGGCCTGAAGCTGCTTCGTGAGCTCGTCGATCTCCGCCGTGTACGACGCGTAGTTCTTCTCCGCCTCCCGGAGCTGCTTCGTGAGGTCCTTTATCTTGTCCTTGTTCTTCCCGAGCGTCGCTTCCGCGCTCTTCGATCGCTCCTGGAGCGCCCCGAGCTCGGCCGCGAGCGCCTTGCAGTAGGCGTCACGATCGTCTTTCGAGAGCTTCTTGTACTCGGTGTCCTCGTAGTACTCGCCCTTCTGGATATCGACGGGTCTCGGCTTGTAGCCGCTGCAGCCGGCGGCGAGAGCGAAAATGGCTCCGAGGGCGATTATCAGCGTTGTTCTCTTGGTCACCATATCCGTTATGCTCCTTGCAGGATCACCCTGCTATTGCCTTCCGCTGCCCTTCTTGAGTTCATTGACTTTCTTCTTGAGCTCCGCCGGCTTATCCTTCACCTGTTCGATGTCGCTCTTCTTATCGTCGATCTTCTTCTGGAGGTCGGCGATGTTCTTCGTCGTCTCGGCAGCCTCCTGCTCGTACGTCTCCGCGTCGAGCCGCGTTTCATCGAGCGTCACGAGACTCGTCTGACACGGCGGCGCCGTCCCGCACCCTCCCGCGAGAAGCGCTACCCCCGAGAGGAGGAAAAACAGAAATACCCCGATACCGCGTAATTTCATAACTTCCACTCCTCCTTGCGCTTATAACAAATCATAGGTTTCTACTTACGTTAATAACGCTCCAGGCCAAAGTCAAGGAAAAAGCCGAGAAAAAATCGATCTCTCCCCGGCGGGCGCGGCGCATCCCTACGCGGGCCCGGGATCGTCCGCCACGACCCGGATATGCAGATCGTCGAGGAGCTCGGGTTCGACCTCCGACGGCGCGCCCTCCATGAGGGACGTCGCGCTCTGGGTCTTCGGGAACGCGATGAAGTCGCGTATCGTCGTGCCCCCGGCCATGATCATGGCCATCCGGTCGACCCCGATGGCGATCCCCCCGTGCGGGGGCGCTCCGTACTGGAACGCCTCGAGGAGAAAGCCGAACTTGCGGTTCGCCTCCTCCCGCGAGATGCCGATGATCTGGAAGAGGCTCTCCTGGAGCTCGCGGCGATGGACCCGGATGCTTCCCGAGCCGAGCTCCGTTCCGTTGCAGACGAGATCGTAGAGATGCCCGCGGACACGTCCGGGATCGCTCGCGAGGTACGGAAGGTCCTCCTCAAGCGGCATCGAGAATATGTGATGCGCGGGCTCCCATCCCCCCGCCTCGGCGGGAAGGAAGAGAGGGAAGCGATTCACCCAGAGGAACCGGTGGCGCGCGGCGACACCCTCGAGGAGATACTTTCTTCCGAGGTGAAGTCTGAGATCCCCGAGCGCCTTCCGGACGACCTCCGCGCGCCCTCCGACGATGAGGATGAGACTCGCGGCGTCGCCGAGGCCGAACGCCGCGCGGAGAGTCCCGGCGTGAGCAGCCGGGAGGTATTTCGAGATGGACGATTGCATGCCGGAGGAGTCGAGCTTGACCCACACGAGGCCGCCGGCGCCCGACGCCTTGACGAGCGCCTCGAGCTCGGCGATCTCGCGTCTCGAGAACGAGACGCCCCGCTCGAACGAGATACCCTGCACGACCTCCCCCCGCTCCAGCCCCGAGCGGAATATCTCGAACGCGCCGTCCCTGAACACCGCGCTCACGTCGCGGATCTCGAGGCCGAACCTGAGATCGGGCTTGTCGCTCCCGTAGAGGCTCATGGCCTCGGTGTAATCGATGCGCGGGAACGGGGTCTCGATCTCGATCCCGAGGACCCGCGAGAACGCCGTCTTCATGAGGCGCTCGACGATCGGGAAGACGTCCTCCTCCGTGATGAAGCTCATCTCGATGTCGATCTGCGTGTGCTCGGGCTGGCGGTCGGCGCGCAGGTCCTCGTCCCGGAGGCAGCGCGCGAGCTGGAAGTACCGGTCGAATCCCGAGACCATGAGAATCTGCTTGTAGAGCTGCGGACTCTGCGGGAGGGCGTAGAATTTTCCGGGTTGGAGCCTGCTCGGCACGAGGTAATCGCGGGCGCCCTCGGGTGTCCGCCGCACGAGCATCGGGGTCTCGATCTCTAGGAATCCCTCCCCCGACAGAAACTCGCGCACCGTGAGCGCGAGGCGGTGCCGCATCTCGATGTTCCGCTGGAGCGGCTCGCGGCGGAGATCGAGGTACCGGTACCTGAGACGCAGATCGTCGTTCGCCTGCACGTCGGAGGTCACCGTGAACGGGGGAACCTCGCTCCGGTTGAGCACCGCGACGCGCGAGGCGACGACCTCGACGGCCCCCGTCTTCATGTTCGGATTGATCATCTCCTGCGGGCGCATCCGAAGCGCGCCGGCGCAGGCGATCACGTCCTCGGCCCTGAGCGACTGCAGGAGCGCGTGGATGTCCCCCTGGCCCCGCTCGGCGACGAGCTGCACGATCCCCGTGCGATCCCAGAGATCGACGAAGGTGAGGTAGCCGAGCTCCCGCACCCGCTTTACCCAGCCGGCGACGACGACATTCGCTCCCGCGTCCCCCGCGGCGACCTCGCCGCAGCGATGCGTGCGCTTCCACTCGATCGAGAAATGATCGATCGATTGTTCACCCATTCGTCGCTCCCGTTTCCTTTTCGATTTCGGCGCCGAGATCCGCGTCGCGGACCGAACGCTGCTCCCCCGTCGCCATGTTCTTGAGCGCGGCGGCGCCCGGCTCGATCTCGGCGAGACCGACGATCACCGTGAAGGCCGAACGGGCGTCGGAGGCCGCCTTGAGCTGTTTCTTGATGCCTCTCCCCGAAAGGTAGACGAGAACGCCGAGCCCTCTCGAGCGCAGGCTCCGCGCGATCGCCAGCGAGCGCGCGGCGGACGAGTCGTCGAGCACCGCGATGGAGACGTCCGTCTCCCGGGCTCGCCGCGCGGCGCCGAACTCGCCGGGGAGCACCTCCATGAGGCGCTCGAGCCCCGCCGAGAAGCCGACGGCGGGAACGGCGGGCCCGCCGCAGTCCTCCGCGAGGCCGTCGTAGCGGCCGCCCCCGCAGAGCGCGTTCTGCGCGCCGAGGGCGGGATGGAGAATCTCGAACGCGGTCTTCGTGTAGTAATCGAGACCCCGCACGAGCAGCGGATCGAGCACGTACGTGATGCTCATCGCGGCGAGGATCTCCTGGAGCGCGGCGAAATGTTCGCGGCACCCGTCGCAGAGGTGATCGGTGATGCGGGGGAGCTTTTCCTTCACGGCGCCGCAATCCTTGCAGTCGAATATTCTGAGCGGATTCGTTCCCGTGCGCTCGAGGCACGACGCGCAGAGCTCGCCCGTGAGCCCGGCGAGGCTCGCCGTGAGAATCTCCTTGAACTTCGGCCGGCAGGCGGGGCAGCCGACGCTGTTGAGCCTGACTTCGAGCGGCGGGAGCCCGAGGGTGCGGTACAGACCGAGGCTCGCGTCGATGATCTCCGCGTCGATCGCGGGGCCCGGCGAACCGAGCGCCTCGGCTCCGATCTGGTGAAACTGCCTGAACCTCCCCGCCTGGGGCCGGTCGTACCGGAACATCGGACCGATGTAGTAGAACCTCGAGACGCCCGCGGCGCGGTTCAGACCGTTCTCCAGATACGCGCGCATGACGGAGGCCGTATTCTCGGGCCGCAGCGTGAGGCTCCGGCCCTTCTTGTCGGGGAAGGTGTACATCTCCTTCGTCACGATGTCGGTCGCCTCTCCCACCGTGCGCACGAAGAGCTCGGTCGACTCGAAGACCGGGGTCCGTATCTCGCGATACCCGCAGCTCCGGAGGTATCCGGCGAGCGCGAGCTCCGCCTCGCGCCAGACCTCCATGCGCTCCCCGAAGAAATCGTTCGTGCCTCTCGGTCTCGTGAACTTCATGTCTTTTCCGCGCGCCTCGAGAAGGCCCCGAAGCGCCACAGGCCGATCAGCGTGCCGATGACGATCCCCGTCGCGTCCGCCGTCCAGTCCAGGATGTCGGAATCGCGCCCGGGGATGAACCGCTGATGGTACTCGTCGATGCCCGCGATCGCGATCCCGCCCGCGATGACGAGGAGCCACGCCGGAATCCCCATCCGCCACCGCCCCCCGCCCTCGCCCCGGTAGAAGAGAAACGCCAGCACCGCGTATTCCGTCAGATGCGCTATCTTGTCCGACCAGTGCGGCATGCCGAACGCCGGCACCGCCAGGTGGGGAATCGAAGAGACCGCGAATACCAGCACGACCCAGATGATGAATGGGAGCCACTGCTTCAGCGTGTTTCGCTGCACGTGCATTCCTCGTTTCATGTTCCCGCGCCCGGTGCCCGCCGCATGACGCACTAATATACCGGTCAACCCCGGTCCGGTCAACGTGTTCCCCCGCGCGCGCCGCGCGGCGGCTCAGGGGCGCGCCGCGGCGCCGCCCGGAGCGGCGGAGGCGCACGCGGCCGGGACCATCGCCTGGAGCCTCTCGATGAGCTCGAGATCATCCGCGCGGGGAATATAGAAACCGGCTATGCCCACCGCCGCGAGCTCCCGGCGCAGGGACCGCGGCAAGCGGTCGTAAACGCCCGGCAGACGTCCCACGAAGCTCTTCCGGTCCGCATTGTATCTCGCCGGATCGTACGCGAGAACGATCTCCGGGAGCGCCTCCCCCTCGCAGAGGACGTCGAGCTCGCCCCGCCGGAGGACCCCGGAGCGTTCCATCGACTGCAGATGATCGAGGGAGATGCCGCCTGCGTCGTAGGCGCCGTAGAGCACGCCGAAAACGACGCGCTCCTCGCGCGGGCGCGCCCCGGCGAAATCGATCGCCGCCCGGGACATCGCGTACCCGGCCCGTTCGAGAGAGCGGTACGGACCGAGAAAGCCGGACGCGGAACGGGGGGACGTGAATATGACGCGGGCGCCGCTCGATGGATACGACCACCGCGCTCCGTGAGTAGCGGTGCGCCTCCCGCTCGGCGGCGATGAGCGCGCATCCGAGGGTGCCCTTGGCGAGCGGCGCCGAGAGACTGAGCGAGGTCGTGATGTAGAAATCGCAGTCCCTGAGCGGGGCGTCGGGACGGAGATACCGCCATCGTATGTCGCCGCATCCCTTGCCGCGGCAGAACTCCGCGAACGACTCGAGCGCGGGCCCGGCGCGCGTGGAATCGAGCGCCGAGACGCCGATGACGACGGGAATGTGCGCCGCGTCATTCGACTTGATGTAGATCGCGCCGAGCGCGAGCGCCACGATCGCGGAGAAGACGATGACCGTCGCCCACCTGTTCAAATAGGAAGAGAGAATGTTGTAATCCCTGGTCAGGATCTTCGATCTCCGGTCGATTCCCATAACAGCCGTCCTACCGTTTCGGCAGCACCCTCACCTCGAACGACGCGACGTCGAGGGAAAAGGTGTCGATCCCTTGCGGCACGATGACCTCGGGCTGGATCCGCACGGTGCCGCGCGAGCCCGGAGCGATATTGAGAATGATCGAGACGTCGTCGGGCACGAGCCCGTTCACGAGCTCTTCGGGCCCCTCGACGGTCAGCGCGGCGGTCTTCGGCGAATACTCGACCTCGAACCCCTCCTCCCCCTGCAGCAGCGTCGGGGGTATCCCGGAAATCGTCCGGACCGCGCGCTTCGCCACCTCGAGCTCGACGAGAACCTTCGCGGGGACCGCCCCGCACCCCGGCGCCGGCAGGAGAATCACCTCGTGCGAGAACTTTCCCCGTTTGTTTCCCAGGTCGATCGGCCCGGTCTCCACGGCCTTGACGCCGGCCACGGCGCTCGCTGGGCCGCTCACGATGACCCGGTCCGGAGTGACGACGGGCCGGCCGACGAGAATCATGTCTTTCGCGACCGCGCCTCGAAGCACCGGTATGACGGGCACGGACATATGGACGACGAGTTCGAAATCGAGAGCCAGGGACTTCGGGCCCACGATCGCCGCGTCCTCCCGCTTGAACCCGGACGGCAGGTTGAGTATATCCACCGACAGCGGCACGATGACCCTGCCGCGCCGCGCCCCGCCGAGGTCGACCGTCGCCTTGATGTTGCTGAGGAGCCGGAGCTTGAGGAGCTCGCTCCTCGTGCTCCGCATGGTGATGGCGACGTCCTTCGGCATGTCGTGCACGACCGTGAGGCTCTCCGGCATGTTCGCGAACTCGAGCGGCACGCGGAACGTCTGCCGTTCTCCGACCTGCGCCGTCACGTACAGCCAGAGGCAGACGGCGAACAGGACGGAGATGACCTTGAGGCCGAGGTCCTCCATGACGGCGCGAGAGAGCTTTTCAAAACGCACGGGTCGACCTCGCTCAGTTGCCCCGGGCCGTCTCCGCCCGGGGGTGGTCCTTGAGAAACGCGACAATCCCGTCGGCGAGGGACTTCGCGAGCCAGTTCAGGTAGCCGTCCTTCGAGATGATCGCCGCTTCCGCGCGATTCGAGAGGTACCCGCCCTCGACGAGGATCGAAGGCATCGTGATCCCGCGCAGAACGATGAGCGGCGCCTGCTTGACCTTTCTGAACGGGACGGGCGGATCGCGGCGGAGCACCGAGGCGACGTCGTCGGCCATCACCGAGCTGAGGCGCATCGCGTTCGCGCGGCTCACGTCGAAGAGGATCGATTTGAGATCGTCGTTGGGGCCCGCGGTGTCGGCGCCGATCTCGGCGGCGAGGTTCTCCCGCTCCGCGACGGCCGCCGCGTTGTCGTCCGAGGCCGTGAGCGAGAGGATGTAGAGCTCGAGACCGCGCAGTTTCCGGTCGACGTTCGAGTTGAAATGCAGGCTCACGAAAACGTCGCCGCCCTTCTCCCGGGCGAACGTGACTCGCCGGACCCACGGAACGTCGTAGTCACCCTCCCGCGTGAGGATCGCGCGATAGCCCGGATGCGCGTCGATCTCGGCCTCGAGCTTCTTCGCGAGCCTCAGGTTGAGCGTCTTTTCCCGAATGCCGCTTCGCGATATCGTGCCCGGCTGGTCGCCGCCGTGCCCCGCGTCGATGACAACGACGCGAGTCTCTCCCCGTTCGGCCGGCGCACCCCGCGCCCCTGCCGCGGAGTCCCCCGCGTCGCCCCTCGCCTTCGCGACGGGAGCCTCTTCCCGCGCGGGCGGCGGCGCGGCCCCGCTCTCCCGGCTCCCCGCCGCCGATACGTCGACGACGATCCGGGGCGGCCTGCCGCCGGCGGGGGCGAGAGCAAAGTGAGTGAACGATGCCTCCCGGGCGAGCTCGATGGCGATCTCGACGCGCGTCTTCGTGCGGCTCACGCGAATCCGGTCCACGAGGCCGTCGCGGACATCGACGTCGCGCACGCCCGGCGCGACCCGGCACCCCGGGATAGCGAGCGTGATCGCGCGGGAATCCGTCGCGGCGCGGATGTCGTAGCGCGCCTCGCCGCTCATGTCGAGAACGATCCGCGTGCGGTCCGGCCCCGTCCTGAAGCGTATCGCGCGCACCGAGCGCGGCGCGGCCGGCGCCGCGGCGGGATGAAACGCGCACAGACAGGCCGCCACAAGCGCCGCGAGCGGCACGCGACCGAGTGAAGTCATCCGATTCCCCACTGTGTTTCCCAAAAGGTTGCGCGCGGGAACCATCATCCCGCGCGGAACGAGTCTATGCGGTTCGCTTGAAGCTGACAACAGAAATTGAAAGGGATACGGCCCGCGGCCCGGGCCGCGTCAATCGTAGCTCATGTCGTCGGGAAGCACGTACTGGAGCGGATCGCGGTGCATCTGCCTGAAGATAACCTCGTAGTGGAGGTGGCTCCCCGTCGAATGCCCCGTGTTGCCGACGAGCCCGATGACGTCCCCGCGTTTCACCTTCTG
>JBEKAW010000174.1:0-5627 GCA_050015715.1 Candidatus Krumholzibacteriaceae bacterium | reverse complement strand
CGCGATCACGCGCGGGTTGACGAGCCCCCGGTACGCCGCGGCGAGCGCCTGAAGCCCTCTCAGCGTGTCGGGAACGTCGAACACGGGGACGGACCCCGCGAGCCCGGCAGCCTGCGCCTTCCGGCCGGACGAGACGAGGAGCGCGGCGGCGCCGCCCTCGACCGCCTCCCGGAGGTAGTCGTGCCCGTCGGCCGTCTCCCCCTTGAGAGCGACGAAGAGCCGGTGCGCGCACGCGGCCCTCGTGTCGATCGAGACGCCCTCGATCACACCCTCTCCCGGGTCCGCGCCGCGGTATCCCGCTGCGGCGAGAGCGCCGGCCACCCACCGGAGATCAACTCTGATATTCCACCTCCCGGCCTCCGAGCGCCTCTTCCGCCTCGCGCGCATCGTTGAACGGAACGCGCGCGTCCTTGTAGATCTGTTCGTTCTCGTGCCCCTTGCCGGCGATGACGACGAGGTCTCCCTCGCCGGCCGATCGCACGGCCTCGCGTATCGCGGCGCGCCGGTCCCTCACGACGTGCACGGGCGCCGCCATCCCCGCGATGCCGTCGAGAATCTCTTTGACGATCCGGTCGGGATCTTCCGTGCGCGGGTTGTCATCGGTGACGAACACGATGCTGCTGAGCCGCGCCGCGATCCCTCCCATCATGGGCCGCTTTCCGCGGTCCCGGTCCCCGCCGCAGCCGAAGACCGTGACGATCTTCCGGGGCTGAAGCTCCCTGCAGAAGTTGAGGAGCTTCTCGAGCGCGTCCGGCGTATGCGCGTAGTCGATGACCGCCGTCGGTCCCCGTCCCGTCGTGACGACCTGAAAGCGCCCGGGCACCTGCGGTACCCTCTCGAGCCCGGCCTTGATCTGTTCCGGCCCGGCGCCGAGCGCGTGCGCGCAGGCGGCGGCGGTCAGGGCGTTGTACGCCGAAATCCTTCCGAGGAGCTTGAGCTCGAGCCGCGCGCGGGACCGAGCGACGACGAGGTCGAATCGCGTTCCCTTGAGATCGGCCTTGAGCCCTTCGGCGCGCACGTCCGCCTGCGCCGAGAGACCGAACGAGATCCGCCTGCCCGCAAAGCGCTCCGCGACGCGCACGACCTCCGGATCGTCCGCGTTGTATACGAAGGTGCCCGGGGCCTTTTTCCGGGCGGGCTCGATCAGTGTGCCGATGAACGTCTCCTTCGCCCTGATGTACTCCTCGAAGGTGCCGTGATAGTCGAGGTGGTCGCGCGTCACGTTCGTGAAGGCGCCGACGTCGAACTCGAGACCCAGGATCCTTCCCTGCACCGCGGCGTGCGAGCTCACCTCCATGACGGCCGAGCGGCAGCCGCGTTTCAGGAACTCGTCCATCACGCGGTAGAGATCCACGGCCCCCGGCGTCGTGTTGCGCGCCGGCGCGAGCTCGTCCGAGACTCCGTAGCCGACGGTGCCGATGATCCCGCAGGGCCCCTCGGCGATATCGAGAATCGAGCGCAGGAGAAACGCGCTCGAGGTTTTGCCGTTCGTTCCCGTGATGCCGGCGAGCGCCAGCCGCGCCGCCGGATCGCCGTAAAACCGGCGCGCGAGCCGCGCCGCCGCGAGCGACGAGTCCTCGACGACGAGGGTCGGACGGTCGCTCGCGATGTCCCGCTCGACGACGAGCGCCGAGGCGCCCTTCCGGACGGCCTCGTCCACGAACGCGTGCCCGTCCGCCGCGTGCCCCTTGATCGCCACGAAACAGTCCCCCGGCCGCAGCAGGCGCGAATCGGTGACGATGCCGGTCACCTCCACGTCCCGAAAGCGAAGGCGGCTCCTCGTTTCAATTCCGTCGGAAAGTCGCGAAAGCTTCAATGGCGAGCTCCATCGGCTATCTGGACGCCTTCGTTCAGATCCGCGACGCTTCGCGGATTGCAGAACAGAATCACTCTGACGGCGCGGGAGACGAGCGAGCCGGCCGCCGGCTCCTGCCGTTCGACGACGCCGAAGCCCCGGACGACGCAGTCGAGCCCGCAGCCGAGGAGCAGCCTCCTGGCCTCGCGGATCGAAAGACCCGCGACGTCGGGAACGCTCTCCGCGGAGTCGGGTTTCGACTGCTCGGCGCGGACCATGAGCTTGATCTCGTCCCCCGGGCCGACGCACGTTCCGGGATCCGGCGCTTGCGAATACACGATTCCCTTCACGCGGGGGCACTGGACGGCGAGGCCGTATTCGGCGGCACGGTCGATCGCGGCCTCCGGCGTGAGCCTGAGGAAACTCGGCACCCTCTTCCTGCCGGCGCCGTCGTCCCCCATCGCGATGTTCGAGGTTCCCGCGTTGTAGAAGAGGTCGGTCGAGAGGTTTATTCCCTCGATGATCTTCGAAAAGACGACCGCGGAGGATTCTCCCCCGTAGTACGAATGCGAATCGGGCTCGTCGAGCATGACGAGGCACACGACGCGGGGAGCCGAGGCCGGCGCGAAGCCGATGAAGCTCGCCACGTACTTCCCCTTCTGGTACGCGCCGTCGATGGCCTTTTGCGACGTGCCGGTCTTGCCCGCGACCTCGATCCCGTTCACCGCCGCCTTCGTGCCCGTCCCCTTGAGAACGACCTCCCTGCAGAAATCCTGCATCGTCTTCACCGTGCGATCCGTGAGAACGCGCCTCACCGTGACCGGAGAGAATCGCTCGACGACGGACCCGCTTTCGTCCCGCGCCTCGAGGGCGACGCGGGGGACGAGGAGGTTGCCGCCGTTCGCGAGCGCGCAGTAGGCCATCGCCATCTGAAAGGCGGTGACGCCGATCTCGTGCCCGATCGCGATGCTCGGGAGCGACCGCGCAGACCAGGCACCGGGCTCGCGGAGCGTCCCCCGCGACTCGGCGGGAAGATCGACGCCCGTTCTCCCGCCGAATCCGAAGCGAAGCATATAGCGGTAGAAATCGTCCGCGTTCGCCGACAGCGCGGCTTTGATCGTGCATATGTTGCTCGAGAGGACGAACGACTCCTTGAAGGTGAGCCAGCCGTACTCGTGGGCGTCATGGATCGTTCCGAAACCGAAGTGCGCCTCGCCGTTCTCGCCGAAGAAGACGTCGTACGGCGCGACCTTCCCGGACTCGAGAAGATAGGAGTCCGTGATGAGCTTGAACGTCGAGCCGGGCTCGTAGATGCAGTTCATCGAGCGCAGCGCGAAGCCGTCGACCTGGCTCGCGGCGCGCGTCATCTCGCGCACGGGCCGTTCGGAGAGCGCGAGCACGTCCCCCGTCGCCGGCTCGACAACCATCGCCACGCCCCCGGCGGCGTGGTAGCGCGCCACCGCCTGCTCGAGCTCGAAATCCACAATGGACTGTATGCGCGTGTCGATCGTGAGGTAGAGATCGTTGCCCTCGGCCGGCCTGCGGCCCGGCGCGTTCACCGGCTGAAAGCCGCGGGGATCCCCCGGGAGCTGGCTCACGAGAAGCCACCCGTCCTCCCCCGCGAGCGTGCTCTGGAAGGCGAGCTCCACTCCCGCCGTGCCGCAGCCCTCGGCGTTTATCGCGCCGAGGAACTGCGGGGGCATCGCTTCGTATGGATAGAGGCGGTCGTGGCTGGTGTCGATGGCGACGCCGGAGAGCGACGAAAGCTTGGAAACCTGATCCTCTGTCAGATGGAGGTCCCTGCCGAGCGCCACGTAGGTCTCGTCCCGTACGAGCCTGCGGCGCAGCTCTTTCTTCGACATGTCGCACGCATCGGCCAGACACGCGACCGCCTTCTTGTCATGCGAGGGGAAGTTCTTCGGGGTCACGCCGATCGAGTAGGTCCAGTGCGTCACCGCGAGGGGATATCCGTTCCGGTCGAAAATGTTGCCCCGCCGGGCGGGGATCGGATGCCTCACGTACCACTGCCGGTTCGCCTTCGCTATGTATCGTTCGTGGTCGATGATCTGGATATCGATGAGCCGCCAGATGATGACACCGATGACGACCATGACGGCGATCGACACGACGTTCAGACGGTGCCTTGGAAACAGCTCGCTCATTTCGCTTCCAGCCTGTTGACGGGGTTGAACTCAAGCAGGTTCTCGATCTTCGCCTGAGCCCACGAGGGCTCCCCGTGCGCCGATTTCGCGTCGAACCGCAGCGCGAGCCGCCGCACCTCATCGGTCGAGCCCGCCCGCATACCGAGCCCCTGTGCCAGCGGGATGATCCTTCCCGGCGCGGCGAGCCCGTTATAGACGGCCATGAGGCGCACGTTCGCGTCCATGAGGGCGTCGACGCGTCTGCTCGACGTCGCGATATCGTTCGAGATGTTGAAGAAGTAGACGTGGAGCGATATGTAGAGCAGAACGAGGGTCGAGACGAACCCGACGATGAGGAGAAAGGAAAGCGGGGTCAGGCGTCCCTCGAGCGCCCGTCTGACGATCGCGCACAATCCCGAAAGTGACCCGGTGTTCGCGTACATCTCACAACCTCTCTGCGGCCCGGAGCTTCGCGCTCCGCGCCCGTGGATTCCGTTCAATCTCTTCCTGCGGCGGCCTCATCGCCGACCTGGTGAGCACCGCCAGGCGCGGGCTCTTCCCGCAGCGGCATTCCGGAAAGTCCTTCGGGCAGGTGCAGCCCCGCTCCTCCTGCCTGAAGAACCGCTTCACGATTCGATCCTCGAGCGAGTGATAGCTGATGACCACGATTCGCGCGCCGGCGTTCGAACACTCGACCGCCTGCGGCAGGAACGCCGCGAGGCTCTCGAGCTCCCCGTTCGCCCAGATGCGCAGCGCCTGGAAGACCCTCGAGAGGGTGCCGTACACATCCTCGCGCGGCGCGACCCTCGAGACGGCCTCGCGAAGCTGCAGGGTTGTTTCCATCCCGCGCTGAGACCTCGCGCGGACGATTTCCCGCGCGATGGCCCGGGATCGCCGCTCCTCGCCGTATTCCCGCAGCACACGCGCGATCTCCCGCTCGTCCGCGCCGGCTATGAACTCCTTCACCGGCAGGCCGTCCTCCCCCATCGCCATATCGAGCGGACCGTTCAACTGGTAGCTGAATCCCCGTGTCGCATCCGAGAGCTGGTACGTCGAGACGCCGAGATCGAGGAGAAAGCCGTCCGCTTTTCTCCCGCCGAGAAGCGCCGCAATCCCGCTGAAGTTCGCGCAGACGAGCTTCACCCGCGGACCGAAGGGCTTGAGCCGCTCCCGAGCCTCCGCGATCGCCCCGGGGTCGCGATCGACCCCGAGGAGTTCCGCGCGACCGCCGTCCGCGCCGAGGATGAGCTCCGCATGCCCTCCCGTCCCCACCGTCCCGTCCACGAAGAGCCCCCCGTTCCGCGCGAGCAGCAGCTCCACCGCGCGCTCCGCCAGAACCGGTATATGTCGTGCCGCTTGCATGTCTCATATCACTCGCTGCCCGCCGGGGCGGCGGGAACGGACGTCCCGAGCTTGCCGCGCTCGACGACGAGATACCTGAGCGCCCGGCGCCAGTCCGGATAGACCGGAATGACGTTCCCTTTCGTCACGAACGCGTAGATGCCGAGCACGTAGTCGTTGAGCCCGCTCAGAAGCACGCGCTCTCCCTCCGGGTAGCCGTCCTCGAGAACGTTGAAGGCGCGGTAGTCAACGTGCTTGACCTTCTCGAAATCGAGAATGAAGCACCCGCGGTTCGAATCGCCCGACTCCCTCAGGGAGCTCAGCAGCATGACGGCGTCGTCGCGCCCGAC
>JBEKAW010000173.1:0-5635 GCA_050015715.1 Candidatus Krumholzibacteriaceae bacterium | reverse complement strand
ACGAACGAGCTCTGGGAGGGACCGTTCAGGCTGGAAGTGACGGTGACCGACCGCAGGACCTTCAGGACCGCCGCGCAGTCGGCGAGGTTCTCGATCATCAAATAGGGCGCGGCGCCGGGAATCGGCCCGTTACGTCCCCTCTTCCCAGCTCGCGAGGTAGCGCTTCTGCTTCTCGGTGAGCTCGTCGATCTTCACGCCCATGCTCGCGAGCTTGAGCGAGGCCACCATCTGATCGATCTCGCGCGGCACCGGATAGACCTTCTTCTCGAGCTTCGCCTTCCCCTTCACGAGGTGCTCGACCGAGAGGAGCTGGTCCGCGAAGCTCATGTCCATGACCATCGCGGGGTGGCCCTCGGCCGCTGCGAGGTTGATGAGACGCCCCTCGCCGAGAAGATTGATCTTGCGGCCGTCCTTGAGGACGTACTGCATGACGCTCTCGCGCATCGCCCGTTTGTCGACCGAGAGGGCCTCGAGGGCGGGGATGTCGATCTCGACGTTGAAGTGCCCCGAGTTCGCGACGATGGCGCCGTCCTTCATCTTCTCGAAATGCTCCTTGCGGATGATCGAGGTGTCGCCGGTGACCGTGACGAAGATATCCCCGACGCCGGCGGCCTCGAGCGACGACATGACGGTGTAGCCGTCCATCACGGCCTCGAGCGCCTTGAGGGGATCGACCTCGACGACGATCACGTTCGCTCCCATGCCCTTCGCCCTCGTCGCCGTGCCGCGGCCGCACCAGCCGTAGCCGAACACGACGAACCGCGAACCCGCGAAGAGCGTGTTCGTCGACCGGAGGATGCCGTCTATCGTGCTCTGACCCGTGCCGTAGCGGTTGTCGAAGAAGTGTTTCGTCTCGGCGTCGTTGATGGCGATGATCGGGTACATGAGGACGCCGTTCTTCTCCATGCTTCTCAGCCTGATGACCCCCGTCGTCGTCTCCTCGGTGCCCCCCGTGATGCCGGCGAGGAGATCGCGGCGGTCCTTGTGGAGCACGCTCACGAGATCGGCGCCGTCGTCCATCGTGATCGTCGGCTTCGTATCGAGAACGGCCTTGATGTGGCCGTAGTAGCGCACGCCGTCCTCCCCCTTCACCGCGAAGGTCGGAATCTCCTCGTGCTTCACGAGCGAGGCGACGACGTCGTCCTGCGTGCTCAGCGGGTTCGAGGCGCAGAGGGCGACCCGGGCGCCGCCGGCCTTGAGCGCCGAGACGAGGTTCGCGGTCTCCGTCGTCACGTGGAGGCACGCCGCGATCCTCACGTCCGCGAGCGGCCGCTCCTTCTCGAAACGCGCCCGTATCGACCGGCAGACCGGCATGTTCTCCCAGGCCCATTCGATCCGCTTCTTGCCGGCCTCCGCCAGAGCCAGATCCTTGCAGTCGTATTGCATCCCGTGATTCCTTTCTTGCGTTCGATCCCTCAGCAGGCCTTGCCGCCGATGCCCGCCTTCGATTTCAGTATCTCGACCATGTCGAGGAGCTCCCACGTGAAGTCGGGCTCCGTCCGGCCGAAGTGCCCGTACGCGGCCGTCTGCCGGTAGATGCCCCGCCGGAGCTTGAGCCGGTCCATGATGCCGCGCGGCGTCAGATCGAAGACGTCCCGGACGAGCTTCGTCAGCTTGTCGTCGTGGAGCTTCCCTCTGCCCGAGGTGTCGATCATGACGGAAATCGGCTCGGCCACGCCGATCGCGTAGGCGATCTGCACCGTGCATTCGTCGGCGAGGCCGGCTCCGACGATGTTCTTCGCGACGTGTCGCGCCGCGTACGAGGCGGAGCGGTCGACCTTCGTCGGGTCTTTCCCCGAGAAGGCGCCGCCGCCGTGGCTCGCGAAGCCCCCGTACGTGTCGACGATGATCTTGCGACCCGTGAGCCCCGTGTCCGCCGCGGGACCGCCCTTCACGAAGCGCCCCGTCGGATTGACGAGGATACGGAAGTCGCTCGCGTCCACGTTCATCCCGGCGACGACGGGCCGGATGACCTCCTTCGTGATGTCTCTGCGGATCTGGTCGATCGTGGCGTCCGCGCCGTGCTGCGCCGATACGAGGACGGTGTCGATGCGCTTCGGAACGTGGTCCTCGTACTCGATCGTCACCTGCGATTTGCCGTCGGGCTTGAGGTAGTCGATGATGCCCATCTTGCGGACCTCGGCGAGCCTTCGCACGAGGCGGTGAGCGATGATGATCGGCATCGGCATGAGGACGTCGGTCTGGGTGCAGGCGTACCCGAACATCATCCCCTGGTCCCCCGCGCCCCCCGTGTCGACGCCCATCGCGATGTCCCCCGACTGCTCGTCGATCGAGGTGAGCACCGCCGCGGTCTCGAAATCGAATCCGAGGTGCGGGTCCGTGTAGCCGATATCCCTGATGACGCCCCGCGCGGTCGAAGGAACGTCGACGTAGGTGTCCGTATGGATCTCGCCCGCGATGAAGGCGAGCCCCGTCGTGACGATGCATTCGCAGGCGACGCGGCCGTTCGGATCCTGGGAGAGGATCGCGTCGACGACCGAGTCCGAGATCTGGTCCGCGATCTTGTCCGGATGTCCTTCCGTGACCGATTCGGAGGTAAACAGGTGCTTCTCAGCCATACATCAACTCCTTGAAATCACATAACTACCCGTCGTGAGCACTGAGTACGATTGTCTCTCCCGCATGAAAAATCAAGCGAAAACGTCCGCACCGCGGCGGCTCCTCAGCGGTAGTCTATCTGGGAGTAATCGCTGACGTTGACGCTCCCCTTGCGGCCGGTGACCTCGGCGAAGGCGCCGACCACCGACCCCTCGAGGATCACGTTCTCGATGCTAGACTCCTCGTTCAGGATCGAGTTCTCGATGATCGAGTTGCGGATCGCGCATCCGGTGGCGACCGTCACGTACGGCCCGATGATCGAATTCGTTATCTTGCTCCCCTTGTCGATGTAGCACGGGGGGATGATGATGCAGCCCTCGCATTTCCCCGTCATCTTGGCGTCCTCGAGGAGGATGCGGTTCGTCTCGAGGAGGGTCTCCACCTTCCCGCAATCGTACCAGCCCTCGATGTGGAACGGGTGGAACTCGGTCCCCCGATCGATCATGAGCTGGAGGGCGTCGGTGATCTGGTATTCCCCCTTCGTCATGATCTTCTTGTCGATGAGGTCCCGGCACGCCTTGAAGAGCGGCGCCGAATCCTTGAAATAATAGAGCCCGATGAGCGCGAGGTTGCCCTTCGGGTGCTCGGGCTTTTCGACGATCTTCCGCACGATCCCCTTTTCGACCTCGCAGATGCCGAAGCGGTGCGGGTCGGCCACCTCGCGGACGCCGAGAACGTAGCTCGAGACCTTCGGGATGCGCGCGAAATCGGTTTTGATGATCGTGTCGCCGAGGATGATGATGAGCTCGGCGTTGTCGGCCTGCTCGCGGGCGAGCGAGACGGCGTGGGCGATCCCCTTCTGCTCCGTCTGCTCGACGAACGTGATGGGAACCTTGTAGGCGGACGTGAGGTACTCCCGGATGAGATCCCCCTTGTATCCGATGATGGGAATGAGCTCCTTGACGCCCATGCCGAGGAGACTGTCGACGATGTGCCCGAGGATCGGTTTCCCCGCGACGTTGAGGAGCGCCTTCGGGATGTTGAGCGTGTGCGGCCTCAGCCTCTTGCCGATTCCGGCCACCGGTATGATCGCCTTCATGCATCCTCCATTTTCAGCTCTTCCTTGATACGGTCTATCTTCTCGATCGGCGTCGGGTCCTTGCCGTACTCGACGGCGAGGTACACGCTCGTGAGGTCCCCGAGGAGAATGATCGAGAGAAGCCGCGCGAGGCGCCCGCCGCGCCCCTTGTCCCCCTCGCTCTCGACGAGAACGGAGCCGCTCGCGAGCGGCTCGAGCATCCGCTGAACGACCTCCATGCCGCGCTGGACGCGCGGGTGATCCTCGATGTCGCGGAGCATGATGAGAAAGAAGTCGCTCCGCAGGCGTTCGGGGCATTCCCAGCCCATGACCTCGTTGTGGCCGATCTCGGGAAACGTGCCGGCGAACGCCATGCTCTTCGAGTTCTCGTTGAACTGGCACTTCCACCGGTACGCCGCGGCGCGGAGAAGCCCGTCGCCGCCGTAGATGAGCGGCGTCTTGCCGTAGAGCCGTTTCGCGAGCTGGAGCGCGCGGCTGTCGACGGGATCGGCGTCGAGCGCGTACCGCTCGGCGAGCTTGCGCGTCTTGCGCACCGCGAGCTCGACCTCCTCGTCGGCGACCTGGTAGATGCCCCACTTCGAGACGAGGGCGAGGAGCGGCGCGAACAGAGCGCCGAGCGCCGCGCGCGGCTGCATCCCGGCGGGAACCCGGATGACGCGGACCCCCGCCGAGGCGGCCTCGTCGGCGAGCGCGCCGCCCGAGGTGATGACGATCGTCGGGCATTTCCGCATGAGGGCGTTCTGGAAGCAGCCGAGCACCTCCTCGGTGTTGCCGCTGTAGCTCACGCAGACGACCGGCGTCGTCTTGTCGGCGAACGCGGGGAGCGCGTACGTGGACTCGAGAAAGAGGGGCACGCGCGCGTCGTACTGGATCAGGTCGCGCAGCAGCATCCCGCCGATCGCGGAGCCGCCCATGCCGCAGACGATGACGGGCGCCGGGCTCCGCGTCGCGGGTGGGCGCAGCGACGCGCATGCGCGCCAGCCCTCCTCGATCTGGTCGGGCAGATGGAGCACGAGGTCGAGCATCTTGCTCGCGTCGACCCGGTAATGCTTCGAAAGATCCTCCTGACTCATGACGCAGCCTCCGGGAGAAATTCCTTGAGCTCGGGCCGCTTCTCGTGGATGAAGCGGTCGACGAGATCGCGAACCTCGTGCGCGGTTCCCATGGTGAGCGCTTTCCGCACGAGAGAGCGCGTCTCGTCGTACGTCACCGAGCGGACGATCTTCTTCATGGTCGGAATGAGATATGAGGCGCCGCTGAACTCGTCGAGCCCGAGGCCGAGCAGCAGCAGCGCGCCGTGGATATTGCCCGGCATCTCGCCGCAGATGCCGACCCAGATTTTATTCTTGTGCGCGGCCGCCACCGTGTCGCGCAGCAGCCGCAGGATGCTCGGATGGAGCGCGTCGTAGAGGTACGATATCTTCGCGTTGCCCCGGTCGACGGCGAGCGAGTACTGAATGAGGTCGTTCGTCCCGATGCTGAAGAAATCGACCTCGCGCGCGAGAATGTCGGCGATGGCGACCGCCGAGGGGGTCTCGATCATGACCCCGATCTCCGTGTTCTCTCCGATCTGGAAGCGTTTCCGTTTGAGGTCGTCCTTGACCTCCTCGCAGATCTCCTTCGCGAGCAGCACCTCGTCGAGCACGGTGACCATCGGGAACATGATCTTCACGTTGCCGTGCGCGGAGGCGCGGAATATGGCGCGCAGCTGCGTCTTGAAAATATCCTTTCGCGCCAGCGTCAGCCTGATGCCTCGCCATCCCATGAAGGGATTCGCCTCGCGGAGCTCGCCCACCCACCGCGCTATCTTGTCGCCGCCGACGTCGAGCGTGCGGATGATGACGGGATCCGACGGCATGCGCTTCACGACGCTCGCGTAGTAACGGTACTGCTCCTCCTCGCCGGGGAGCGTGCTCCTCGCGATGAAGAAGTACTCCGTGCGAAAGAGCCCGATGCCGCGCGCGCCGTGGCTGATGA
>JBEKAW010000172.1:0-5668 GCA_050015715.1 Candidatus Krumholzibacteriaceae bacterium | reverse complement strand
TCGCTATATTAACGCGCGTGATCCCCGACATGAAGGCGATCGCCCCCTCGGCCTCGGCGCCTCCCCCGCTCCCCGAGCCGGGCCAGCCGCAGGCCGTCCCGCGCATCGGAAGCGAGGCCGAGCAGATCCTCCAGATTCTCGAGACGGAGACCTACGCGCTCGATTCGAATCTCCGCCAGATCAACAGGTACGGGGTCGAGATCAACAAGAAGTTCGCGATCCCGTTCAGCTGCATCATCTTCGTGCTTCTCGGAGCGCCGCTCGCGATCCGCTCGGGCCGGAAGGGGATGGCGGTCGCCATCGGCTTCAGCATCCTCTCCTTCCTCGTTTACTACGTCTTCCTCAACGCCGGGGAAAAGCTCGCCGACCGGCGCCTCATGAGCCCGTGGCTGTCGATGTGGCTCGCCAACATATTCTTCCTCGTCGTCGCGGTGATTCTCCTCAGGCGGACGAACCGGGAGTTCACGGCGATCAACTGGAACCGGCTCAATCCCGGGAAATGACGGCGACGTGCGGATTCATGATAAATACGTTCTCGGCGATTTCTGGCGCAACCTGGCGATCGGGCTCATCGCGTTCACGGTGATTTACGTCACCGTCGACGCCACCGAGCAGATCAACGTCTACATAGACAATCACGCGCGGATCGCCGAAGTCGCGCTCTACTACGCGTACAAGATCCCCTGGATTCTCGTCCTCACCATGCCGGTCTCGGTGCTCCTGGCGACCGTGTTTTCCCTCGGGAAGCTCTCGAAGCAGAATGAGCTCACCGCGTTCATCTCGTCCGGCACCTCGCTCGCGCGGGTCGCCTCGCCGATTCTCGTCTCGTCGCTCGTCGTGAGCCTCGTCATGATCGTCTTCGGCGAGTTCGTCATCCCCGACGCGAACCGGCGAAGCCTCAAGGTCAAGCACGTCACCAGTCAGGGGGACAGGCAGGACGAGGACTCCCGCTACCGGTCCAACGTGCACTACCAGGGGGAGCACGGGAGAACGTATTACGCCGAGAGCTACGACGTCGTCCTCAAGGCGCTCATCAACCCGATTCTGTACGAGTACCAGGGGGCGACGCTCCACCGGCGGATAGACGCCAAGAGGGCCCTCTGGGACGGCGTCGAGTGGGTGTTCGTCGACGGCGCCGTGAGGGAGTTCCTCGCGCAGGGGGAAAAGGTGACGCCCTTCGACAAGCTCCCGATGAGGGAGCTCTCCGAACGTCCCGAAGATTTCACCAAGGAGGAGATAGCCCCCGAGGAGATGAACTACCGCGAGCTCGGCGTCTACATCGACAAGCTCGCCCGGAGCGGCGGTCCCGTTGACAAATACCTCGTCGACCTTTATTTTAAATTCAGCTTCCCCTTCACGAATTTCATATTCGCGGTGATCGGGGCCGCGCTCTCGTCCGCGAAGAGGAAGCCGTCGATGGCGACGGGATTCGGAATGACGCTGCTCATCAGCTTCACGTACTACGGAGTGCTGCGGGTCGGCCAGGACCTCGGGCACAGCGGCATGATCGCCCCGTTCTTCGGCGCGTGGATGGGAAACGTGATCTTCGTCGTGATCGGAGGATTCCTCCTCTACCGGGCGAATCAGTGATGCGGAATCTCTCGTGCTTCCATGCGATCATCGCCGCGGCGCTCGTGCTCGCCGCCGCCCCGGGCCCGGCGCGCGCCATGAAGGACTCGTTTCCCGGCGAGATCAATCTGCTCAAGAAACTCTCTCCCGAAGAGCAGCTCACCTACTTCGGCGACCAGTACCTCATGAATAAATACCAGCGGCGGCAGTTCCTCTCGCTCCCGACGGCCGAGCTGCGCTTCGCATGGCTCGAAGGCTTCTGGATCGACCTCGACCCGACTCCCGCGACCCCCGAGAACGAGCGGAAGGAAGAGCACGACAAACGGGTCGCGCTCGCGCGCAAGCTCTTCGGGATGAAGAAGGCGCCGGGCTGGGACAAGCGCGGGGAGGCGCTCATCCGCTTCGGGGTTCCGACCGACCGGACCAAGACGTGGGGCGAGGTCGGGTTCGAGGACATGACCCCGCCGGGAGAAGTCTGGTACTACAAGTCCCTCGACATGATGATCAAGTTCCAGAACTTCAATCTCAAGGGAGAGTACTTCTACTCGAGCGATCCGGTGGGCCGCTCCTCCCTGCGCGAGATCGACCGCAATCAGAACATCTCGAACCTCTTCAAGTACGGGGTCATCCAAGAGGTGCTCCCCACCCAGTACATGAGCCCCGACGAGATCAAGGACGTGGTCGATTTCAACCCCGACGAAATCGACTACATGGCGGACCCGGACATTCGCCTCGTCACGCTCAAGGACCGCATCGCGGAGATGGAGCAGGAAAAAGTCCAGAAATCGATCAACAATTTCTACACGTATATGGCGGACCGGCCGAACATCTACTCGTTCGAGATCAACGAGAAGCCGCTACCGCTGTACTTCGACATCACGAACTTCAGGGGAGGCGAGCGGACGGTCCGCACGGAAATCAGCTTCGAGGTCCCCGCGGGCGAGCTGAAGTTCGTTCAGCGGCAAGGCGCGCTCTCCGCGGACGTCGAGTTCAGGGCCGTCGTCCGGGACGTCGACAACAGGGAGGTCGCCGCCGCGATCGACACGATCAAGCCGACGATGACGGGGAGCAAGTTCACGGGCCCGAGCCTCGTGCCCGGCCAGATCGTGCTCGCGCTCGAGCCGGGGTACTACCGCGTCGGGGTCGAGGCGCGCGACCGCGTCTCCAAGCGCCAGGCGGGGTTCCGGGCCAACATGGAGCTCACGGCGTTCACGGCGTCCCCCTCGATCAGCGACATCCAGTTCGCGAGCAGCATCAAGGAGACCGAGGCGAATCAACGGTTCGTCAAGGGCACGCTCCAGGTCGTGCCGCACCCCATTCACGCGTACCGGCTCCCCTTCCCCATCTCGCTCTACTTCGAGATCTACGGCCTCGACACCGACGCGCAGGGGATCGCCTACTATCGCGTCGAATACAAGATCGTCCCGCTCGAGAAGCGGCGGCAGGGCCCCGTCCTCAAGGAGGCGCCGTCGGCGATCAGCTCGTCCTTCGAAACGAGCGGCTACGGAGCGACCCAGCCCCAGCACATCTCGGTCGCGCCCGAGAACCTCTGGGAGGGCCCGTTCCGCTTCACGGTGACGGTAACGGACCGCCGCAGCTTTCGCTCGGCGACCAAGTCGGAGGATTTCTCGATACTGAAGTGAAGGCCTCTATTCTCATACTCGCCATCCTCGCGGGCGTCCTGTTCGCCCCCACCGTCCCTCTGCATGCCTTTTCCGGAGAAAAAAGACTCGTCGCGAGGCTCCCCGCCAGTGAGCTCGGGGAGTACTACGGTCTCCAGTATCTCCTGAGCGACGCCCAGAAAATGGAGTATCTCTCGCTCCGCACCGCGAAGGAGCGAGCGCAGTGGCTCGACAGGTTCTGGATCGCGGTCGATCCGACGCCTACGACCAAGGCGAACGAGGTCCGCACGGAGCACGAACAGAGGGTCGCGGCGGCCCGGCAGCTCTTCGCGAGGGCCGGCCCGCCGGGCTGGGACGACCGGGGGGAGATTTTCATACGGTTCGGGGCACCGAGCTTACGGATGAACAACCTGAAGTCCGTGGGGCCGCAGCTGCCCCAGGAGCTCTGGTGCTACGATGTCCTGAACATGAGCGTTACCTTCACGGATGTCAATCTGAAGGAGAGATTCACATATGACTGCCCGCAGAAGCGTCTTGTGCCGCCGGGGTCGCCCATCGAGCCGCCTGAGGGAGACGACATCGCCGAGACGTATTTTCGCATGAAGCTGGCCGCGATGCGGCCAAACCGGATATGGGAAATGGGCTGCATAAAGGCCCGCCACGCCGACCAGAATTTCCAGGTGTACATGGAAATCTACGCCGCCGTCTATCCGAGCGACATCGAATGGGCGCCGCTTCCATGCTCGTACGACATCGTCTCCTTCAGGGACGGAGACAAGATCGATCGCACGGAGATCAGTTTCGAGGTGCCGGCGGAGGCGCGAGCAGCCGCGAGGCAGGGAGCGGCGCGCGGCGCGACGGTCGAGCTCGGGGTCCTCGTGAGAGGCACCAGCCTCCGCGAGGTGGCCTCGGGAGAGGACTCTATCGAGGTCGCCGGCGAGGCCCCGGCGCGGACGGCGTCCGATCTCGTCCCCGGCCAGATCGTTCTCGCCCTCAAGCCGGGGCGCTACGACGTAGGCATCGAGGCGCGCGAACCGGATTCGAAGCGCAGAGCCGTGTTCAAGACGGACGTGGACGTTCCCGCCTACAAGGCGTCCCCCTGCATCAGCGACATCCAGTTCGCAAGCAGCATCACGGAGAGCAAGGCGAAATCGAAATTCGTCAAAGGCAATCTCCGCGTCGTTCCTCACCCGCTGCACGCGTACCGGATTCCCGCGCCGCTCGTTTTCTACTTCGAGATCTACGGGCTCAGTACGGATAAAGAGGGAAAGACCTTCTACCGGGTCGAGTACCGGATCACCCCGCTCGAAAAGAAGCGGTGGGGGCCGGTGCTTCAGGAGGCGCCCGCGAACGTGGGCTCGGCCCTCGAGACGAGCGACTATGGCTCGACGCAGCCGCAGCGCCTCTCGATCGCCACGAACGAGCTCTGGGAGGGACCGTTCAGGCTGGAAGTGACGGTGACCGACCGCAGGACCTTCAGGACCGCCGCGCAGTCGGCGAAGTTCTCGCTGCTCAAATGAAGTCTTTTTACCTCATCCTCGCAATCCTCGGAGGCGTCCTGTTCGCCTCCACCGTCCCCCTGCATGCCTTCCCCGGAGAGAAGAAGCTCGTCGCGAAACTTCCCGCCGACGAGCTCAGGGAGTACTACGGCCTGCAGTACATCCTGAGCGACTCCCTGAAAATGGAGTATCTCTCGCTCCCCACCGCCAGCGAGCGCGCGCACTGGATCGAGCGCTTCTGGATCGGGGTCGACCCGACGCCCACGACCGAGGTGAACGAGGCCCGCATGGAGCACGCACAGAGGGTCGCGGCGGCCCGGCAGTACTTTGGGAGAGTCGATCCCCCGGGCTGGGACGACCGGGGGGAGATTCTCATACGGTTCGGCGCGCCGAGCTTTCGGACAAGCATCATGGGGGACGTGACGTCCGTGGGGCTGGAGCTGCCCCAGGAGCTCTGGTACTACGACGTCCTCAACATGAGCGTCACCTTCACGGACATCAACTTGATGGGGCGTTTCACGTATGCCACCCAGGAGCGGTGCCTGCGGACGCCGGGGCCTCCGGAGAGGTATGAGAGCAACAGCCGTACCATGCGGGGAAGGGGACCTTATACGCCGCGGGAGCCGGACTATATCGCCGACGAGACGTTTCACCTTGAGTCGTCCCTGATGCAGCCATACCGGATATGGGAAATGGAAGGGCTCAAGGCCTCTCACGCCGCCGACAACTTCTACGTGTACATGGACAGGTACGCCGCTCTCTACTCGAGCGACATCCAGTGGGCGCCGCTTCCATGCTCGTACGACATCGTCTCATTCCGCGGCGGAGACAAGATCGATCGCACGGAGGTCAGCTTTGAGGTGCCGGCGGAGAAGCGCTCGGCCGCGGGGCGTGGAGCCGTGCGCCGGGCGGATGTCGAGCTCGGGGTCCTCGTGAGAGACGACAGCCTCCGCGAGGTGGCCTCGGGAGAGGACTGCA
>JBEKAW010000171.1:0-5691 GCA_050015715.1 Candidatus Krumholzibacteriaceae bacterium | reverse complement strand
GGGCTGGAGATCGTGGGAGCGTCGTGGGGCACGAAGCAGATATACATATTCAACAAGAACGGTGATGTGCTTCCGGGGTGGCCGAAGACGACGCAGAATCTCTGCTGGGCGAGCCCGGTAGTGGGTGACATAGACGGGGACGGGCATCTGGAGATCATAGCGTACGACATCGGGGGGATTGTGTACGCGTGGCACGTGAACGGGACGGAGGTGCGGGACGGGGACAACAATCCCTCGACGAACGGGCCGTTCTTCGTGACGAAGAACACGGGTGCGTGGCACCTGTCGACGCCGGCGCTGGCGGACATGGACGGGGACGGGGTACAGGATCTGATTGTGTGCTCTCCGGGGGACAGCATTTACTGTCTGAAGGGGAACGGGAAGCGTGTGGCGGGGTGGCCGGTGAAGGTGATCGATTCGGGGGCGAACATCACGGCGAGCCCGGCGGTGGGAGACATAGACGGCGACGGACACCCGGAGGTGATCGTGCAGAGCAGTTCGGGGCGGGTGTACGGGCTGAACCACGACGGGACGTGGATGGCGGGCTGGCCGGTGTGGGTGAACAGCAACACGACGACGATCGTGCCGTCGCCTGCGCTGGCGGATCTCGATAAGGACGGGAAGCTTGAGGTGGTGATAGCGGGGCTCGACAAGAACTGTTACGTGTTCCGGTACAACGGGACGGCCTATCCGGGGTGGCCGCAGCCGTACTCGGCGACGACGACGACCGAGTCGTCTCCGGTCGTAGCGGACATCGACGGAGACGGGAGTCTCGACATCGTCCTCGGCACGGAGGAGGGGCTCCTCAACGCGTGGAGCAAGACCGGTCAACCCATCGCGGGCTTCCCCATCCAGGTGGGAAGCTACCTCCGGGGCACGCCGGTAATCTGTGATCTCAACTACAATGGCGGTTTCGATCTCGTTACCTCCTGCTGGGATCAGAACATCTACGCCTGGGAGCTGAACGGCCATTTCTACGACGGCTGCACTCAGTGGAACGGATTTCACGGGAACATATACAACACGGGGTGGAAGGAGTTCATCCCTGCGACGGCGGTGGAGGAGATAACGTGCGTGTACCGGGTTGAGGAGGAGGCGGTGGATCTGAACTGGTCGGTGTACGCGGACGTGCCGGTGTGGAACCTGTACCGTGCCTGCGGCGGGGGCGACTTTGAGCTTTTGGCGCCGGGGCTGCGGGCGGATGCGACGAGTGTGATCAGTTACGTGGACCGGACGGTGGAGGCGGGGCTCGTGTACCGGTACCGGCTGGAGGGTGCGGGGCGTGACGATCTGTCGAAGACGACGGGGGATATCATGGTGCCGGTGCGGGCGGTGCGATTGTATCAGAATCATCCGAACCCGTTCAATCCGTCGACGGTGATACCGTATGCGGTGCCGGGGGGGGCGGACGTGCGGCGGAGCGTGCTGCTTGCGGTGTATGACGTCAAAGGGGCTCTCGTGAAGACGCTGGTGAGCGGGGCGGTGGCGGGGGGCAGGCACGAGGTCCGGTGGGACGGGTGCAACGAGCGCGGCCAGAGCGTCTCGAGCGGCATCTACTTCATGCAGCTGAGCGCGGACGGGCATCGGGACGCGCGGAAGATGATCCTGCTTCGCTAGGATCGGGAGCGTGCCCGCGCGCGCCTGTCGGGCAAGCGCTTCCTCGCGAAACGCTCGAGCTCCTCGTACGAGTGGAAGTGGAGATCGAACTCGTACTCTTCGTCGAATTCGCATTCAGCCGTTCGATGCGCGCGGCAGATGCGCGGCCGCGCAGGATATATGAGACAACCCCGTGACGGATCATAGAACCGGCACGGGGTTGTCACCATCAGGTACCATCGCTTGCGCTTCGTGTAGATCTCGACGTCGCGGTGGGCAATCATCCAGAGGATGTCGTCGAAATCTTTGCTGCTTTCCGGCGCGTCGATCTCGGTCGAGAAGTACATGCAGCATTTCGCGGGAACGCACTTCGCGCAGACGTCCGTCCCCTTCGGCTTCGCTCTCTTCGTCCTGCGGACTTTCTTCTTCGCTGCGGTTCGTTTCTGAGCCACGGCAGTCCTTTCCCGGAACATCCCCCGTGCGCAGGGTAGCCGGATCGGGGCGCGGCATCAAGCCATTCTTGACAAACCGGGCGATTTCGTGTACTATCATGGCGCTTATTTGAGCGATCCTCGAAACCCGGGAATCCGAATGCAACAATCACGCAAAGGATGAAGGTATGAAACGCGCTTTATCCATGCTCACCGTTTGTGTCTTTCTTTCGTGGATATCTCCGGGCCTCGCGGGCGCCTCGACCCTCTCGTGGAGCATCGGGCTCGAGACGTCCCGCGTGCATTTCCGGGACGCGGGTCCGGGCCGGGTGGCGGTCTCCGTCGACGGATTTTCGACGCTCGAGTGCCTCGATTACCCGGCTCTGCCGTACCGGGTCGTCAACATTCTCCTGCCGCAGGGTGAAGATGTCTCCTCGTGCCGGCTCGAGATCGACGAAACGCAGACCCTTCACCCGCCCGCGCGGCTCGCGCCCTTCACGGGCGTCCATTTCGACGACGGGAGCGTCGGGGGCCTCGCGGCGGTGCCATCCGGCGCCGGGGCGGGTCCGGTTCCGCCGGGGCGCGTGCGCTATCTCGGATCGAATCTGTTCCGGGGATACCGCGTCGCGTCGTTCGCCGTTTACCCCGTGACCTGCGACGTGGCCACGGGGGATCTTGTTGTCGTCCCTCGGGCGCGCCTTGTCGTCGAGACGGCGCCGGCGCCGGCGGGCGCCGAAACGGCGGAGCGGAAGCGGTACGTCAAGGGCTTCCGGGAGGAGTCGCGCGCGCTCGTCTC
The DNA here is from genome assembly GCA_050015715.1 of Candidatus Krumholzibacteriaceae bacterium. Taxonomy (GTDB): domain Bacteria; phylum Krumholzibacteriota; class Krumholzibacteriia; order Krumholzibacteriales; family Krumholzibacteriaceae; genus SSS58A. The sequence goes on along the minus strand of JBEKAW010000171.1, from coordinate 2,868 downwards.
CCGGATGGTCGTGAACCCCGAAGCGGCCTCGGCCTACTCGTTCAACGAGACGAAGGTCGAGCCGCTCACGAAGGCGTTTCTTCCGAGCTATGAGCCGAGCATGGAGGGCGCGGACGTCGCCTACCTCATCGTGACGAACGAGGCGATGGCGCCGGCGTTCCAGCGGCTCGCCGACTGGAGAACGAAGAAGGGCGTTCCGGCGGTCGTCCGCACCGTCGAATGGATCCAGCAGAATTCCCGGTGGGGTGCCGATGCGGCGGAATCGGTGCGCAACTTCATCCGGGACGCATACGCGCAGTGGGGCGTCGAGTGGGTGGTCCTCGGCGGCGACGCGAGCGTCATCCCGGCGCGCTTCGGCCACGCGCTCTTCGGTTCCGATCCGTTCGTGCCGACGGACATGTATTACTCGTGTCTCGACGGCACCTGGAACGCCGACGGCGACTCGCTCTGGGGAGAGGCGTACCACAGCGTATCGGATCCGGGGGACAACGCGGATCTGTACGCGGAGGTCTACATCGGGAGGATGCCCGCGTCGAACCTCGCGGAGGCCAATCTCCTCGTCGACAAGACGATCAACTACGAGACGCCTCTCGATACGAAATCGAAGAAGAAATTCTATATGCTCGCCGAGGTCATCTTCCCGACGGATTGGACGCCCGGCGAGGCCGTCGGTCTCGACGGAGCGGAGGTGACCGAGGAGGTCTATTCGAGCTACCTGCAGGGAAAACCGGACGCCGTCACGTCCCGCCTCTATCAGAACTATACGGACTACCCCGGCTCTGTCGGGCTCACGAGGGACCGGGCCATCGACTCGCTCGACACGGGGGTCAATCACGTCCTCCACGTCGGGCACGGGTTCAGCTTCAACATGTCCGTCGGGGACGGCAGCATTCTCAATTACGACGCGGACCATCTCACGAACGGCGCCGGCATCTTCTCCCTGTACCTCATGAGCTGCTCGAACGTCGCGTTCGACACGAAGTGCCTCGCCGAGGCCTTTCTCCTCAGTAAGACGGGAGGCGCCTTCGCGGTGACGGGCGCAAGCCGCTCCGCGTACCCGAGCGCATCGAGGCCGTACCTCGACACGTACTACAATCTCCTCTTCGAGCACGGCGTGGTTCAGCTCGGAAAGCTCTTCACGGAGTCGCGGCTTCCGTACACGGCGGCCGCGGAAGCGGAGAGCGCCGACCGCTGGACGCACTTCATTTACAACTACCTCGGGGATCCCGAGGCGAGCATGTTCAGGGGGAGCGTGAAGAGCTTCGTCGTGTCCAAGCCCGCCTCCGCCCATTTCGGCGCAAACGACATAACGATCTCCGTGACGAGCGACGGCGCGCCGTACGATTCCGCGTACGTGTGCCTCTACAAGGAAGGGGACGATTACGCGCACGCGGCCACGGGGCCCTCGGGAACCGTCGTCTTCGAGGATTTTCTGTGCAAGAGTCCGGGCTCGATCACGGTGACGGTGACGGGGATCGACCATGGCCGCTACAGCGGAACGATCCCGGTGACCCAGGCGACCGCCGCCTATCTGCGCGTCAGCGGAACGACCATCGACGACACCGTCGTCGGCAACGGCGACGGCGTGCTCGACGCGGGGGAGACGGTGAACCTCAGGATCAAGCTCAAGAACACGGGGCAGACGACGGCGACGAAGCTCTACGCGAAGATCCGGTCGGCGGACACCGAGGTCTCCGTGAGCGACAGCACCGCGATCTTCGCGAACATTCCGGCGGGCTCGGAGGGGTGGGGGAGCGACGCCTGCCGTTTCGGCGTCGACGCCTCGATCGCCGATCAGCACGCGATCGAATTCACGATCGACATGCATGACTCGACGGGAGGCTTCTGGTCGGAGAAATTCGCATTGGATGTTCATGCGCCCAAGCTCGAGCTCTACGTCGACACGGCGAAGGACACGCTTCCCTACGGGAACAACAACGGAAGTATCGAGAACGGGGAGAGCTTCCTGCTCAAGATCGGAGTGAAGAACTTCGGCACGGGCGCCGCATACGGGCTTGTCGGCACAATACGCTCCCTCGATCCCGACATCACGGTCACGGACAGCGTTTCGACGTACAACGCCGTCCCGCTTCTCGGAACGTCCTACGGCGACGGATTCGTGCTCTCCGAGTCGAACATCGGGGATCCGAATTACTACCGGTTCGTGCTGACGGACGCATACGGAAGGACTCTCACGAAGCGCATGGAGCTCAAGCGTCCCGGCACGCCGACGGGCATTCTGCTCAACACGACCTTCGGCCCGAGCGAGATTTACCTCACCTGGCATGGACCGGATCACCTCGAGAGTTACCGGTATCAGATCTACCATTCGCTCACGCCGGGGGGGCCGTATACGCTTGCGAGCGCGGATCTCGTCTCGTACACGCTCTATCAGGACCGTTCGCTGGCGCCGAGCACGCGATATTACTACGTCGTCACGGCGGTAGATTCCTGCGGCAACGAGGGGCCGCGGAGCGTCGAGAAGACCGCCACGACGAGCCCCGGGCAGCTCGAGGGCTGGCCCAACAAGGTGGGCAAGGAAACGGCGAGCAGCGTCAAGATAGGGGATGTGGACGGCGATACGCATCCCGACGTCGTCGTGGGGTCGGATCTCATCTACGCGTGGCATGCCGACGGCACGGAGCTTCGCGACGGCGATCACCAGCCTCTCACGTGGGGAGTGTTCAGCGATCAGGGGGACAGCTACACGGCGACGGTAGCGCTTGCGAACCTTGACGGGGTGCCTGGGCTGGAGATCGTGGGAGCGTCGTGGGGCACGAAGCAGATATACATATTCAACAAGAACGGTGATGTGCTTCCGGGGTGGCCGAAGACGACGCAGAATCTCTGCTGGGCGAGCCCGGTAGT
>JBEKAW010000170.1:0-5736 GCA_050015715.1 Candidatus Krumholzibacteriaceae bacterium | reverse complement strand
TCGAGCGCCTCGAGCTCCTTGTGGAGGCGATCGTACTCGGCGTCGGAGATCTCGGGTTTGTCGAGGACATAGTAGAGATAGTCGTGGCGCGCGATGTCGTCGCGGAGACGCCTGATCCGCTTTTCCGCTCCGTTCCGGATCATAGGCTCTGAAGCTTCCTGGTCCACGCGTCCGTATTGAAGTTGAACCGCCGGGCGAGGCTCAGAAACGCCGATATCGCGCGCTTCGACTCTTCCCTGCCCCCCGGCCGGGCGGCGAGCTCGTCGATGAGCGGGGATATCTTCGTCTCGAGAATCTCGTAGATGCGGTTCTGGATGTCGCGGAAGTTCGTTCGAATCCCCATCTCGTCCGCCAGGTTCACGAACTGCTCGAGCGCCGAGGCCCCCTGCGGGTCGAGCTCGCCCGCCAGCCGCCTGATCTTCTCGAGGATGAGATCGCTGAACGAGTCGGCCGCCGACGACGTGTCGATCGGAACGCCGAATATGGCCGCCTGCGTGACGATCCTCCTGATGCCTTCGAGTCCCGCGGGGTTGAGGGACCGTTCCCAGTGCTCGACCTCGCTCACGAGCTTCTTCGTGAGGTGGGTCTGGGCCGGTATCACGAGATTCTGCGGCGGCCGGATGTTCGCCTCCTTGAGAAGAAGGAGGAGATGCTTGCTTTCGTTGTATATCTCGGCGAAACGAGCCTCGATGACCTCGAGACGCTTGGCGGCGAACCGGCGCAGGATCCGCTCGCGGTCCTCGGCGAGAAAATCGCGGATCGTGAAGCGCTTGGCGCCGAAGTACTCGGAGGCGGCGGGGCGGATGTCCGCGATGAGCCCCGCCTCGGCGAGCTTCGCGAGGCGCTCCACCATCGCGCGGTATTCCCCCTCGCTCCGGCGTTCCCGGACGTGGCAGACGAAGGACGCCTCGTCCTCGATGTAGAGCAGGTACTCGTACACCGCGGTCTCGAGAGTGTAACGCGAAGCGATCTCGAGATAGCCGATCCTCACGTGGTCCTCCACTCCGGGGGCGACGATATGCCGCACGATCCCGTCGAGCGGACGGACCGGATTGCCGTATATCTCCATGGGCTCGTCCTTGCCGGAGAGGTGCGAGGAGATCGCGAAGAGCGCGACGAGACAGGGGCGAGAGAGAATCGACGCCTTCACGACGCTGTTGTAGATGTTCGCGCCCGTTCCCGTGCCCGGAACGTTGCTCACCGCGGCCTTGAGGTCGCCGAGGAGCTTCTTCTCGAGCGCGAGCCAGTGGTCCGTGCCGGCGAACTCGATCGCGCGGGCCGCGTACCGCATGATCTGCACCGTCTCTATCCCCGAGACGTCGCTGAAGAACCATCCGCACGAGGTGAACATGAGCTGCGCGTTGCGTTGCGACTCGAGGAGGGCGAGCGCGCGGGAGACCTCCGCGCCCGAGAGCGCCCGCGGGGCCCGGCTCGCGGCGAATTCCCTCGCGGCGGCGGGGGTCCGCTCCTCGACGACGTCTATGTACTCGTCCCTCGCGCGCCAGGGATCCCTGAAGAGGCCAGAGCCCTCCTTCTCGAACTGCGCGGCAAGCTCCTCCCCGAGGGAGTTGAGCCCGGCGCGCAGCGGCGAGCGCCACTTCTGGTTCCATCCCGGCTGGCCGCCCGTGCTGTCCCCGCAGTCCTCCTTCCAGCGCCCGACGCCGTGGAAGCACGACCACGCCGTGCCCTCGCCGTTCGGCCCGGATTTGAGCTCGACTTCGTAACGCGGTTCGTGCGCGGCGAGGTAGGCGCCGAAATTGGTCATCACGAGACCGCGCCGCGGCCCCGCCGTCTCGATGAGATAGGAGAGCGCCATGTCGGCGAACGGTTCATGGTGGCCGTACACCTCGCCGTCGGTCGCGATGACGACGAGCTCGTCGCCCGCGCGCGTGTAGCCGATATCGATCGCCTCGGCGAAGCTGTCGCCGTTTCTCAGCTGATGATTGAAGCTCACGTCCTGCGAGAGGGTCGCGTCGTAGAAGAAAACGTCGACGAAGCGTTTCGCGTCGCGCTTGCCCTTGGCCTGCGGCGCGAAACAGCGGTACGGGAATCCGGTGGGGATCGTCCCTTTCGAAACGTCCTTCCAGGCGGAGCCCCCGTCGATCGAACGCGTCCGGAGCGCCTGGTGCGGCGAGAGAACGATGAAACGAAATCCGAAGTCGATGAGTATCTCGAGCGTCAGGGCGTTGATGGCGGTCTCGGGAAGCCAGATCCCCTCGGGCGAGCGGGCGAAACGCCGCTCGAAATCGCGGACGCCCCAGCGGAACTGCGTCTCCTGATCGCGCCGCGAGGCGAGCGGCATGATGACGTGGTTGTAGCACTGCGCGATCGCGTTGCCGTGCCCGCCGAGACGCTTCGCGCTCGCGACGTCGGCCGCGAGCACCCGCGCGTAGACGTCGGGGAATTTGTCCTCGAGCCACGAGATGAGGGTCGGTCCGAAGTTGAAGCTGATCCATTCGTAGTTGTTGACGAGCTTCGTGATCCTGCCCCAGTCGTCGAGGCGCCTCGAGAGGGCGTTCGGGAGATAGCATTCGTTCGCGATGCGGTCGTTCCAGTCGTGGTAGGGAGCGGCGCCCTCCTGGCGCTCGATCTCTTCGGTCCAGGGGTTCTCGCGCGGCGGCTGGTAGAAATGTCCATGGATGATGAGGTGCTTGGGCCTGGACGTCGTCTCCATCGAGGCGCGTTACCCCCTGTAGACGCGGTAATCGAGGTCGGGAAAAATGTTGTCCCGGTGCTCGACTTCCCTGAGCCACTGGTCGTTGACCCTCGAGTTGATGAGGTCGTTGTAGAGGCGGTCGAAGCGGGCGATATGATCCTTCGTGCGTTTGTGCGCGTACTCGACCATCGTCCCCGTCTTCATGATGAAGCTCCAATCGCTGCTCTGCGCGAGGAGGAGCTCCCGCGCCGCCTGGTTGAGCGCGCGGCGGGCGATGCCGTCGGCGTCGGGGAAACGCTCGGCGAGGATGACCATGCGGTCCGCCATCATGTGGAGGTGCGGATAGATCCAGTCGTTGTCGCCGTTGAGCCAGACCTCGCTGTATCCCTTCCAGCCCCACGAGGACATCGACGGGCTCAAGACCTGGAGCTTCGGGTGGCGTTCGAGGTACTCCGACGGAGTGATCATGCGGATCGTTTTCTGGTCGAAATGGATCTTGCGAATGAGGAACTCGATCCACTCGGGCCCCTCGTACCACCAGTGCCCGAAGAGCTCCGCGTCGTACGGGGAGACGATGATCGGCTTGATCTTGAGATAATCGTGGAGCCACTCGATCTGCCTCTCGCGGTTGTACATGAAGTTCCCCGCGTGGGAGGCCGCCTTCTCCCGCGCCATCGAGGGCTTGTAGGGCTCCTTGTGCTCCGTCTGCCCCGTGATACGGTAGTACTTGATGCCGAGGTTGACGCGGTTCCCGTCCGAATGGAGGTAGGGCCGCACGTAGTCGTAGTCGAGGTCGAAGCCGACGTCGCGGTAGAACTCGCGGTAGTCGTAATCGCCGGGGTAGCCCTGCTTGGCGCTCCAGACCTGCTTCGACGACTCCATGTCGCGCCCGAAGGCCGCGACGGTGGACGGGCAGTAGATCGGCGCGAAAACGCCGTACCGGGGACGGGGCGTCCCGAAGAGTATCCCGTGCGTGTCGGTGAAGAAGAACTTGATTCCCGCCTGCTTGAGCAGCTCGTCCACGCCGGGCGCGTAGCCGCACTCGGGGAGCCACATGCCCCGCGGACGCCGCCCGAAGTGCTTCTCGTAATGGGAGCACGCGATCTCGATCTGCGCCTTCGCGGCCCTGCGGCTGAGCATGAGCGGAAGGTAGCCGTGCGTCGCCGCGCACGTTATGATCTCGATCTTCCCGAGGTCCTGGTAGCGCTTGAACGCCTGGATAATATTGTTGTAGTAGCGCTCGGTGAAGATCTGCCGCGCCCGCGTGAGCTTCCAGAAGTACATGAGCGCGAGCTCGTGGAACTCGGGCGTCCACCGCGTGCGCTCGATCTCTCTCCCGGCGAGGTCGATGAGCTTGTTGATGTGCCTCAGGTAGCGGTACTGCAGCAGCGGATCGCTCATCATCGACAGGAGCGTCGGCGTGATCGACATCGTGAGGCGGAAATCGACCTTGTCCTCGATGAGCCGGTCGAACACCTCGATGAACGGGATGTACGTCTCCGTCAGCGCCTCGAAGAACCAGTCCTCTTCGAGGAAGTCCTCGTACTCCGGGTGCCGGACGAAGGGAAGGTGGGCGTGGAGAACGAGCGCGAGGTATCCTTTTTCTTCACTCATTTAAGCACGGGCGCTTTCTTGTGCGATTTCTTGGTGACGTCTGTCTCGATCGTGCGCTCCTCGAGCCCGTCGGCCGAAACCGCGGTCACGGGGAGATCGATCTTCCCGTCGGGCAGCGCGAATCTCAGCGAGAACGTTCCGTCGGGACGAAGCTTCACTTCCTTGCCCTGCACGGCGACGTGCGCGTCGGGCTCGGTGCCGCCGTAGAGGATGAGCTCGGTCGCGACCCAGAGGCGGAACGCGCGGCCCTTCGATTCCTTGTAGAGGGCGCCGCTTCCGAAGCTCGACACCGCGCCGGAGCTGATCTCTTCGAGAAGACGCTTCTCGAGGAGCCCCTTGAGCTCGCCGGACGCGGAGTGCATGTCGTATCCGCCCGACGCGGCGAAAATCCGGTCGAAGACGTCGTCGGGCACGAGCCACTTGTCGTCGATCCGATCGCTGATCTTGCCGCTCGGCGTCTCCACGACATTGGAAATCGCGACGAGCTCGAACCTCCCGTCGGGGGACAGCGCGCCGATCGCGATCTGGTAGCGACGCTCGGCCGAGACGTTGATGTACCACGTTCTCGCCTCGCGCGTGAGAACGATGTCGAAATGGCTCTCCCGGTCGTTCGTTCTGTCATAGACGCGAAGCACCATCTTGCACTTCGGCCACGCCTCGGCGAAGGCCCGCTCGAGCTCGCGGTATTTCCGGTCGGTGACCTCCCAGTAGGTGAAAATCCAGTACGGATCGCGCACCATCGCCGCGATTCTGTCGACGTTGTAGCCCTTGGGGATCTCGGTCGCCTCGATCGGTGGCATTACCCGCTGTTCGGCGCCGAGGTAGTATTTTCCCTCCTCGGCGGCCTGGCGGATTGCCTCGTCCGATACTCTCTTCGGCGCTTCAACGCTCTTCCGGGGGGCGGGCCCTTTCTTCGCGGCCTTCGGGGGGCGCTTTGCCTTCGCTGCCTTCGGCGGGTCCACCGGCGGACGCGCCGCCGTGACAGGCGGTGCAGCCGGCGGGGGTGTTTGAGCGACGGGGCGTGCGGCCTTCGGCGGGTTCACCGGCGTTGGCGGCGTAGCAGTGGGGCGTGCGGCCGGCGGGGGAGGCGCGGCAGCGGGCCGTGCGACCGGCGGTCGCGGCGCCTCCGGGCGCGTCTCTTTCTCGGGCTTGGATTTTTTCGCCTTGCGCGGTTGCTCGCGGACGCCGGCGATGAACCTCTTCGCCACTTTCCTCGCGGCCTCGACCCGCTTCTCGTCCGGCGTCAAGCCCTTCCTGTCGCTCTTCGCCGCCGGTTTGGACGGGATGGGCGTTTTTTTCTTCTTCTTCTCCGCGGCCGCGATCACATCGATGAGCTCGGCCTTCATCATCTGGATCGTCACCTTGAGGCCATTCTGCTTCGCGAGGTCGAGAAGCTCGGCCTTTGTCATCTTCTTGAGCTCTTCCAGAGTCATCTGCGATCACTTCCTTTGTCCGGCCTCGAGCTG
>JBEKAW010000169.1:0-5789 GCA_050015715.1 Candidatus Krumholzibacteriaceae bacterium | reverse complement strand
TCTCCCATCCCCTCTTCTACGAGGGCGAGAGAGGAATCGTTTCCCCAGTACCGCCCGTGCCCGCGATCGTAGATGACGAGACTGTCTCCCGCCAGCACCGTCACGTCCTCCTCGACGGCGCCGAAGAGGCTCGATTGCCTGAAATCCATCCTGACCGCGCGCTCCCGGGGCGAGTAGGTCATCCGCAGAATTCCCTTCACGCGGTACTGCGCGGTTTCCATCCGGAGCTTTCCGACAATCTCGAGTCCTTCTCCGGTCCGAATCACGGGAAACAGCGCCTCGAAGCGCTCATCGCACGGCGCCGCCACGCGCGGCGGCCCGAACGAGGCGCACGATTGCACGGAGGCGACCACGGCCAGCATACAGGAGATCAGCCCGAGGCTATGGATTGGACTTCTCACCGTTTTCGAGCTTCCTCGCCTTATCGTCGACGCGCGCGGCGCCCGGATCGATCGCGAGAGACTTCTGATACGCCTCCCGCGCCTTCGCGGATTGATTGAGCTTGATATAGGTGTCTCCGATGTGCTCCCAGATCGCGGCGTCGCTCGCCACCTTGTCTGCGGCCTTGAGGAGAACGTCGAGCGCCTCGGGGTATCGCCCCTTCTTGAACTTGATCCACCCGAGACTGTCGAGGAAGTATCCGTTCAGCGGCTCCTTGGCGAGAGCCTTATCGAGAAGCGCCTCGGCGCGATCGAGGCTGTCCCCTTTCTCCGCGAGCAGGTAACCGTAGAAATTCGCGAGCGACGCATCCTCCGGGTTCCTGTTGTAGAGCGGGATCACGCGCTTGAGCGCCTCGTCGAACCGCCCCGTATGCCCGTAGAGGGTGGCCAGTTCGAGCGCCGCGCTTTCGTTCTTCGCATCGAGCGCCTCGGCCTTCAGGAGATACCGTTCCGCCTGCTCGTTCTCCCCCGCCTTGCGCAGGATCGAGCCGAGGACGTAATTGTTCGCTTCGGAGTCGGCTCCCACGAGCTCTCGAGCCTTGTCGATGTAGGCGCGCCGCTCCGCATCGGGGACCGCGAGCGCCTCGTCCGGGCTCGCGGGACCGGGCGCGACGTGGTAGAGCACGAGGAGGAGCCCGATGTAGTTCTCGAATCGATCGGGCTCCAGATCCACGAGGCGTTTCAGGTACCCGTACGCCGTCTTGAAGTGCCCCCGGTCGACCTCTATCTCGGAGACGACCCTGAGAAGCGGCGGCTTGTCTCCCATCTTCCGGATGAGCGCCCCGAAAACGGAGAGCGCGCTGTCAGTCTCCCCCGCCTTGTAGAGAAACCTGCCGTACGTGATCTCCCCCCCGTCGTCGAGGGAGCCGCTCCGGTAGAGCGGGGTCAATAACGCCGCGCCCTCGGCATATCCGCCCTCCCGGTAGAGAATATCCGAGAGGCCGGAGATCGCATCGCGGTTGAGGGGCTCGAGACGAAGGACCTCGCGATACTCCTCCTTCGCCACGGCCGTCGTGCCGAGGCCGGCGAGGAGCCGCGCCCGCGCGAGGTGCGCGTTCGCGAAATCGGGATTGATCTCGATCGCCTTCCCGAGCGCCGCGAGCGCCTCCTGCTTCTTGCCGGCGTCCGCGTCGAGGAGTCCGAGCTCGTAGAACACGTAGAAATCGGCGTCCGGGGAAGCGCTCGCCTCCTCGAGAATCCGGCGAGCATCATCCGGCTTGTTGAGCTCGAGATCGATCTTCGCGAGAAACTTCTGAACCTGGAATCGGGGAACGTCGACGGTGTCGCGAAGCGCCGTGAGCAGCGTGAGCGCGGCTTCCTTGTTTCCGAGGCGGTACTCCGTCTCTGCGAGAATGAGACGCGCATCCGTGCCGTACGCGCCCTTCGCGATGAGCGCCTCGCAGTGCTTCTTTGCGCCGTCGAGATCGCCGACTTCGATGGAGACATTCGCGAGCCTGAGGAGAATTCGCGCATTGTCCGGATCGCGTGACGAGGCGTAGAGGTAGTACTTGTACGCGTTGTAGAAATCGTCCTCGGACTCGAGGTAGACGCCCTTGAGGTACGCGATGTAGGCGCTCTCGTCGGAGGCCTCCTGCGCATGAAGGCCCTGGGCGAGCATGACGACGACAGCCGCGACGAGCGGGAGAAAAACACGGATTCTCATGATGCGATCCTTTCGTTCCATTCTCAATTATACCGAAGAGGCAGCGCGTGGGCAAACGATATAGACGCAAAGCGATTGACAGTGTGTCCCGGGGCGCCTATAATTCCGGCGAGGGGTGGATGGCACATGGAGCGCGTCGCGAAAAGGCTCTTCGCAGTGTTGCTCATCGGACTCCTCGGGACATCCCTCGCGGCGTGCCATACGCTTCCCAAACACCCCAGCATGATCGACCGGGACCCGTGATTCCAAAGAGAAGAGGAGAGGCTGACCATGAAACGATTCACTCGACTCGCGGTCGTCGCGGCGATTGCCGTTCTGATGACCGGCATCCCGCACGGCAGTCACGCCCAGGTGCTCTCGGGCCTCGCCCTCGAAAGGCTCGGGGTCCTGTTCACTCCCGGGACCGGGGCACGCCCGTTCGCGATGGGGGGTGCGTACACCGCGTTGAGCGACGACGGCTTCGCCCTCATCTACAATCCGGCGGGGCTCGCCGAGGTGCAGCGGAAAGAGATTTCATTCGGCCTGGACGAACGGAACGACGAGATCACGAACACGTACCAGGGGCTCCGCTCGTCGCAGTCGAGCTCGTACACGTCCCTCGGCCACATCACCGCGGTATACCCGTATCCGACGTACCGGGGAAGCCTCGTGTTCGCCGTCGGCGTGTTCCAGGCGGGGACCTCGAACCTCGAGTCGGTGAAGAACGCCTACCTCTCCGGCATCAACGCGACGGCGGAGAACGGCTACGACCAGTCGGGCACGATCTACCAGTATGATTTCGGCCTCGGCGTCGACCTGTCCCCGCGCGTCGCCCTCGGGGCGAGCCTCGTCCTCTGGGACGAATCGCTCGATTTCACGGACGGTATCGACTACGCCGACGCAGACTCCTCCGCCCGCTGGCGCGACAACGTGGAGCTGGATCTCGACGGTGTGAGCTTCAACGTGGGGCTCCTCGTCAGGCTCGATGAAAACCTCCGGGCGGGATTCTCGTTCACGAGCCCGGCATGGCTCACGTACCGGGGGAGCGGGACCACGACGTACGACGGCACCTACGCCGCCGGGGGCGGCTGGACGACCGATCCGCAGTACGGCGACATCCATGAAGACTATACCCTTCCGATGAAATTCAGCGCCGGTCTCGCGCTCAAGACGGGCGCGCTGAAGGTCGACGCGGACCTCTCCTACTGCGACTACTCGCAGACCAAGTACAACGGGCGCGTCATAACGAACGAGCTCGAAGCCGGATTGACGCACGTCCTCAAGCAGACCTGGGACTTCCGCCTCGGCGCCGAAGCGACCCTCCCCCAGGCGCCGATCAGCTTCCGCGCGGGCTTCGCGTACGTGCCGCTCGAGCTGTCGACGGTCGAGGAGATCGCGTACATCGCCGACGACGCCCCCACATCGATCGTCGCCGATTTCGCGACCGCTCATGAGCGGAAGTTCTTCACCTTCGGCGTCGGCGGCGTCATCGACCGCGTGCTCGCCCTCGACCTCGGCGTCGCGATCGGCGGGTACGAGAAGGTGACGAGCGACGGCGCGCGGACGGTCCTCTCGGAGAAGCGCTCCATCACCGAGGCCGTCCTCTCGGGCACGTACCGTTTCTAGTCCGGGAGCTCAATCCGGTTTGCGCGTGATTCCTCTGAGAAGCGCGAGGTAGGCTTCGTCGAGGCGTGAGAGCATATCTTCCGAGAGCCCCCCGCCCGTCCCCATGATCTGGTTGTAGTATTCCTCCAGGTAGCGGCAGAGATACACGGTGCGGTTCTCGATCTGCGCCGCGACGAGCTTGAGCGCCTCTTCGCGCCGCTTCTTGAACTCGTCGTCCTCCTCCTTCCCCGCCGCGTTGTGAAAATACTCGTTAAGGAGCTGGAGCCAGTATTCGTCGTGCCGGCCGCCGTTGTCGAACACGCACCCCGGCTGATCGATGAGGAAGCAGTAGCCGTAAACGAAGTACGAGCAGTTCGTCATCCCGCGGAGGAAGAACCGGCGGTGGCAGTCGATGCTCATCTCCTCGAGATTGCAGGGAAGCTGGCACTCGCCGCAGAACGCCGCGGGATCGGCCCCGAAGGTGAACGGGGCGTGCGTCGCGGTCCGTTTTCCCATGGCCGATGGCCCTCCTAGTGATGTCGCCGCAGCACGTGGAGCGCTTCCTTCGCCGCCATCTGCTCGGCGTCCTTCTTGCTCTTCCCCCTGCCCTTCCCGACGATCTTGCCGCCGACCTTGACCTCGACGAGGAATATCTTGTCGTGCTCCGGCCCCGTCGTGGAGCGGACGGCGTACCGCGGGTAGCTCCGGTACTTCGATTGCGACCATTCCTGAATGATGCTCTTGTAGTTGATGTGATCCCGGTGCTCGAGAAACTCGTCGATGTTGTCGAGGAGCATGCCCTCGACGAAGCTCCGGGCCTTCTCCATGCCGCCGTCGACGTAAATGGCTCCGATGAGCGCTTCGAGCGCCGCGGTGAGCACCGAGTCCTGCTCCGCCACGCCTCCCCTCGCCGCGCTCTCGCTCAGGATAATGTGCTGCTTGATGCCGATCTCCTCGGCCTTCTTCGCGAGCACGCCCTTGCTCACGAGGAGCGACTTCTTCTTCGTGAGCTGGCCTTCGTTCTCGTCGGGAAAACTGCGAACGAGAAAATCGCTCGTCACGAGCGCGAGGACGGAATCCCCGAGAAACTCGAGCCGCTCGTACGTGATTCGATCGGCGCCCGGTTTGAGATCGCCGAGGGTCGAACGATGGGTGAGCGCCTCCACGAGGCGCTCCTTCTTCTTGAACCGGTAGCCGATCCGCCGCTCGAGCTCGCCCCTGCGGGGAGGCCCGCCGGACTCGCCGGCGCGAAGACGGTGCTTGACTGTTTGAAGGAATCGACGCATACGCGAGGCTTCTTCGGCTCCTCCTACGACTCGTATCTCTTGAGCAGGAGGCTCACGTTATGCCCCCCGAAACCGAACGAGTTGCTCATGACGTTCGTGAGCTCCCGCTTCTCGGCGACCTTCGAAACGTGATTGATGGAACATTCGGGATCGGGATTGTCGAGGTTCGCCGTGGGCGGGATGAGCCCCTCGTTCAGCGCCTTGACGCAGATGATGAACTCGACCCCGCCGGCTGCGCCGAGGAGATGACCGAGCGTCGATTTCGTCGAGCTCACCTTGGGACCCTCCGCGCCCGACCCGAAGACGCTGATGATCGCTTCCGACTCCGTCTTGTCGTTGTACGCGGTCGAGGTTCCATGCGCATTGATGTAGTCGACATCCCCCGGCTCGAGACCCGCGGTCCGGAGCGCCTGCCTCATCGCGCCCGCGGCCCCGACGCCCCCGGGGGCGGGGCTCGTTATGTGGTAGGCGTCCCCCGTCAGCCCGATGCCGGCGAGTTCCGCGAAGATCTTCGCCCCGCGCGAGCGCGCATGGTCGAGCTCCTCGAGAACGACGAGGCCGGACCCTTCCGACATGACGAAACCGTCGCGGTCCCGGTCGAAGGGGCGGCTCGCCCGCTCCGGCTCCTCGTTCCGCAGGGAAAGCGCCTTCATCGCGCAGAACCCGCCGAGCGCCATGGGGGAGATCGTCGCCTCGGTGCCTCCCGTCAGCACCATGTCGGCGAACCCGTGCTTGATGTACATGAAGGCGTCACAGATCGCGTTGGCGCCGGATGCGCACGCGGAGATGGTGCCGAAGTTCGGCCCCCTGAGGCCG
>JBEKAW010000168.1:0-5859 GCA_050015715.1 Candidatus Krumholzibacteriaceae bacterium | reverse complement strand
GTCTTCATCCCCCCCGATCGGGTCCGCGACGTCGGGGCTCTTTCGGGAGCTGTCGAGCTCGCCGAGGACTATGACCTTTTCCAGCGAGCCCGGCGCGAGCTCGAGCACCTCCGCCCGATGCTCCTCCGCCATGACGACGACGAGATCCGCCTCGTCGATCATTTCCTTCGTGAGCATCATCGCGCGGTGGTCCGAGATATCGACACCTGCCTCCGCGAGCACCCTGACGGCGTTGGAGGCGGCTCGCATTCCCTCGAATGCCGCCGTGCCCGCCGATGAGAACGACACCAGGCCTCTCCAGGCCTCGCTCACCCGCGCCGCGGCGATCCCCGCCGCCATCGGGCTCCGGCAACTGTTCCCCGTGCATACGAAGAGGATTGACTTCATGTGTTCCCACCCGCTCGAGGACTTCACCGTACGCGCGGCCCGGGCGTTTGTCAAGGCAACAGCTTGAACAGGTTGCATTTGACAAGGCGGGGCGGGAGGAGTTACCTTTCAAGTGCGAGGTTCGAGCGGCCCGGCCGGGCCCGGTTTCAAACAAAGGGGATATATCGTGAAAAGACACTTGATTGCGGCGCTCCTCATCGTCGTCATATGTGCGTGCTCCACCGCTCACTCGGCCCCTCCGATCTTCAAGGAGAAGAAATACTTCGGCCCCATGCCGTTCGGCAGCCTATCGCTGAGCGTCGGCTTTCTCGACGGGGCCGATTTCAGCCAGCTCACGGACGCGCTCAACAACTGGGCGGTCGCCAGGCACGGCTACGATACGTTCGGGGGTCTTTCGCCCGCCCCCAGCGCGCGGCTCTCCTACGAATATCAGATGACGCCGAATCATGTCCTCAAGCTGAGCTCCACCTTCAGCTATCTCAAGCAGGGGAGCGAGGGAAAATACGTCGCGGAGTTTCCCGACACGAATTACAGCCTCAAGATCGATAGGACCCTCAAGGTGTACCTTCTGACCTTCGAGGCCGGATTTTCATACTACTTCATCGTCCCCACGCCCGAGAGCTTCTCCCCGTACGCCGGCGCCGGGTTCGCGGCCGTCGTGCCCCTGGTGCGTCTCGACACCGAGAGCACGCTCGCCGGCCATCCGTTCGCGAACCCCGGCGAGAGCGTCTCGAAGAACAGCCTCGAGGCGGGCCTGCACATGGAGTTCGGGATGAACTACTACCTCTCCAACCGCTTCGCGATGGGGATGGAAGGAAAGTACCAGATGGCGCAGAGCAAGTTCGACATCCACGGCGGGAACTTCGATCTCATGTACACCGGCTTCATCCTCTCGCTCAATCTGATGTATTACCTATGACGGAAGAGCGCCGTTACGACGTCGCGGTGATCGGCGCGGGGCCGGCGGGCTCGAGAACCGCCGCCCAGCTCGCGCGCGCCGGATTCGGCGTCCTTCTGCTCGAGAAACGCCCGCGAATCGGCTGGCCCGTGCGCTGCGCGGAGGCGGTCGGTCCGCGCGAGGTCGTCGAACGCTACGTCGCTCTCGACCCCTCGCTCGTCTCCTCGGAGATAAACGGCGTCGTCGTGGTCTCTCCGGACGGCCGGAGGCTGTCCCGCACAATGCCCGGAATCGGCTTCACGGTCGACCGCGAGCTCTTCGACCTGCGTCTCGCCGAGGCCGCCGCGGCGGCCGGCGCGGAGCTGCGAACGTCGCATCAGGCGACGGCGCTCCTCCGCGAAGAGAGCGGGCGCATTTGCGGCCTCAGGGCGAAGAACCTCTCGAGCGGCGCCGCGTATGACGTTCGCGCCGCTGTCGTGGTCGGCGCGGACGGCGTCGAATCCCTCTCGCCGCGCTGGGCCGGTCTCAAGACAAGCTACCGCCCCGAGGAGATATTCTCCTGCGCGGAGGAGCTCATCGAGGGTATAGACGTCGGGGATCTCGCGATCGAGTTTCATCTGGGGCTCCGTTTCGCGCCCGGAGGCTATGCGTGGGTCTTCCCGAAGGGCCCCGCCAGGGCGAACGTCGGCGTCGGGATCAATCCGCTCCGCGCGGGCGGGAGAACCGCCGTCGAATACCTGAACGGCTTCATCGCCCACCGCTGCCCCTCCGGAAAGCGAACGCGCCTCGTCGTCGGGGGATGCGTCGTGGCGCGCGGCCTGAGGGCGCTCGCCGTGGACGGCTTCGTCGCCGTCGGAGAGGCGGCGAACCAGAACAATCCCTTCTCGGGCGGAGGTATCATCAACGCCCTCGAGGGGGCCGACATGGCCGCCTCCGTGATTATCGCCGCCCTCGGCGGCGGAAGCGCCTCCGCGAAGGCCCTTGGGGTCTATACCCGCGAGTGGCGCCGGACGGTCGGAAAGGCGAACGAGGCCTTCTACCACGCGGCGCGGATCTTCTACGGCCTTTCGGACGACGAGATGTCGCGCGTGACGCATGAGCTCGCGAGCGTGCCCGGCGTCTTTGACGAGAAGGGTGTGAAGCCGCTCGCGATGCTCCGGGCCCTCCTTGCGGCACACCCGCGGCTTCTGGTACAATTCGCCGGGGCCTGGCTCGGCGGGAAAAGGCGCCGCTGACCGCGGCGGAGACGGCGGAAGAGACGATGGAAGAATCGAACAAGGCAGTACGAATCAACCGGGAAACCTGCGTCGTATGCGGCGCCTGCGCGGCGGCCTGCCCTTCGGAGGCGCTCGTCGTCGAGGGGCTCGCGCTCATCGTCGTGAGCGGCCGCTGCCGCCCGTGCGGACGCGCCGCCCTCGTGTGCCCGACGGGGGCGCTCACCTGCCCCGCGGCGAAGAAGTGACGGAACCCTGACATCGATGCAGCGCGTTGGAGGAGCATGAAAAAGGAAGAGACCGTACGGATCGCCTGCAAGGTCGTCGGCCCCATCGAGACGAACTGCTATATCCTCTCGTCTCCCGAGAGAAAGGCGGTCATCGTCGACCCGGGCGGTGACGCGGACACGATCGAGGCGTATATCGAGGAGACGCGCCTGGAGCCCGTCGAAATCGTGAGTACACACGGGCACAGCGATCACATCGCGGCGGTCGGAGAGCTCAAGGAGCGCTACGGAATCCCCTTTGCGGTTCACGAGGCCGATGCAAGTGTAGTCAAGCTCTCGGTCAGAGAGGCGCCGTTCTGGGGAATGGGAAAGATCAAGGATCCCCGGATCGACAGGGCTCTTCGGGCCGGGGACACGATCGTTTTCGGCAGCGCCCGGGGACGGGTGCTCCATACGCCGGGGCACACGCCGGGCGGGATATCGATTCTCTTCGACGGATTCGTCCTCGTGGGGGACACCCTCTTCAATCGCTCGATCGGGAGGACCGACCTCACCGGAGGGGACCTCGACACGCTCCTCGAATCCATCAGAACGCAGCTCTTCACGCTCCCCGACGAGACGGTCGTCTACTGCGGCCACGGGCCGCGAACGACCATCGGGGAAGAAAGACGTGAGAACCCGTTCTTCGAAAACGCTCCTCGAGAATTCTGAGAAAACCGTTCCACGTGAACATCTTGACAAGGATTCGATATTTCCATACTCTCCCTCTCCGATGAGAGCCCAGGACGGTCCCGACGCGTTTTCAACCCCGCCTGAAGGTCCTGACGCCGACACCAGGTACATGCTGGATTATCGGCTGGTTCTCTGCCTCTGGTTCCTCTTTTTGTTCGGGCCCACGCGGCTGATCGCCTACTATGTTCATGCACTGAGGCCGCTCAATTGGATCCCCGAGCTTCTGCTCTGTGCAACATGTCTCCGATGGTTCTTCTCCCCGGCGCCAAAGAGACACATGAAATGGTTTACGGCCTTCTTCGGAATGACGATTTTCGGGACCGTGATCGCATTCCTCTTTGGGAACTGGGGCATCGCCCGGCTTATCGTTCGTCAGATGTTCCAGTACTATGCTCTGGGAATCTTGACGTTCAGCTACTGCACCACCCCGCGAAGAACGAGCACAATCCTCCGGTTGTTCTTCTTTTCGTTCTTGTACTACGGCATCTGGGGATTGATCAGTCTCAAGATGGCGCCGATAGTCAGCGATATGGATCCCGGGGCCCGCCAAATCGTCTCCTGGCACCCCAGTTTCGACAATCGCGATGGCTTCGGGCCCCTGATGGTGATGGGGTTTGCGTTCTCGCTATACCTCTACAAGGCTATGCGGGGCCGGCTCTTGAAGTTCCTGGCCATTGCCACGGTGATCTTCTGTATCGTCGGAATCATCATCTCCTTCGGACGAGGCGTGTTTCTCGCCTTAATAGTCACGATCGTCTATATCTGGTTCAGGACAAAGCGCAAGCTCCTCACAGCCCTCGCGTTGATAGCAGTTGTTCTTGTGTTCATGAAAGCTACTCCAGAACTCGCCCATCGATATTGGGCGACCATGCAAACGATCTCCACCGAGGGAAACAGCGGCGGCACCGGTCTCGACAGAAAGATCCTCAGGGGATGGGCATGGCGGGAGTTTCTGAGCAGCCCGATCTACGGCGTCGGCACAGGGAATTTCGGCATTGCGGTCTTTCGAGTCGTGGGCTATGACGAGGCCCTGGCCGCCGGGTATACGCCCGGCAGGCTGTGGGGTCGAGCGCTCCACTGCGCGCCGATGACCGTCCTCTGTGAGTATGGGCTCATCGGCGCCGTAATCATGTGGCTCCTCCTCGCCGACGTCTTGAGGACGGGCCGGCGGACCCGGAAGAACGCCATCCGTTTCGCCGGTTCCCCGGGAGCAGGCGATTCTCGTTATACCCTCCTTTTTCAGCCATCCGCCGTGGTCGCTGTGTCCAATGGGCTGAACGCCGCTCTTGTCGCGGTCCTCGTATCCGCATTCTTTTACGAACTCTTGATGACGCCGCTTCTGTGGCACCTGATCATCATTAACCGACTCTTGTACCTGGTTTCTCTGGAAATCGAGCCGCCCGGCGAAGCTCAGCTCGCCTGATCTCGGCTTCACATGGCTCATTCGGAGGTCGAAAACGCTTTGGAAAAATCAGGTTCAGAACGAGCGACGGCCGGAAGAATCGAAGTAATCGATTTTCTCAGAGGTTTCGCGATCATGGAAATGATCGTAGGCCACATCGCCAACTACCCGCCGATTCTGGTGAAGTTGATCGACTATGCAGAAACCGGAATGGGGCTGTTCCTGCTTTCGGCGGGATTTATGATTGGATGGCACTATCTTCCGCGCTATCTACGAGACCAGCGGAGTACGACGCGGCGGCTTTGGAAACGGGCTCTTAAGATTCTCGTGATGCAATACCTCATCATCGCCACCGTGAATGTCCCTCTTCACCTGATCGGATTTGGAAGCGTCGGTCGCGGGGAACCTCTGTGGCTTTTCGTCTTCAAGTCAGCGACCTTCATGAACCAGATCGGAATCGTTCACGTCCTTCCGACCTTTATTCCGATGTTTCTCGTGAGCCCGTTCATTCTCCTTTTGTTCAAGGAGAGGCTTGATTGGTTGGTGTTCGTTTCGAGCGCCGCGCTGTTCACAGTGGGCAATTTCTGGCCGCACCTGTTGGATCTTGGCGACCCGGCGATATTCCCGTTCCTGGTTATTCAGATCTGGTTCGTTGCGGGCTGCGCGTGGGGGAAAGTCGCGTACACCAGCGGCAGGCTGGCCCCCCGCGGGCTGAACTGGTGGCTCATCGCGAGTTGCGCGGGGCTGATTATAACGATAACCCTTGTGCACGGGAAGATCTTTCCCGGCCGTCTCGTTTCAACGCACCCATTGAACATCTTCGGACTTCTCTACCAACTGCCGATCCTCACGATGATTCTGTTTGGCGCGATGAGGTTCTGGCGGGTGATACGAGCGATACCTTTCTTCTATTCCTGGATTGCTCTTCTCGGGCGCAACGCTTTGCTCGCGTTCGTACTGCACATCTACTGCGCGAAAGCCATAGGCGTGCTCAACTCC
>JBEKAW010000167.1:0-5890 GCA_050015715.1 Candidatus Krumholzibacteriaceae bacterium | reverse complement strand
TGTAGCCCTCGTTCATCTGGGAGGCCTGCGCGAGAAAGGCGTCCTCGCAGTGGGAGATGACGGGCAGCTTGTGCAGCCCGGCGTACTCCAGCGCCGTGCGCATGACCTGGCTGTTCGTCACGTAGGATCCGTCGTCCGAGAGCGCGACGATCCCGGCGCGCTTGAGATGGTAGTACTCGTTGACGACCTCGCCGAGGCGGCCCTTCGTGAGCGCGCCCGCGACGTAGACGCGGGAGTGTCCGGCGGTCTGCGCCCGGCATGCGATATACTCGACGACGCTCGGATCGTCGATGACGGGATTCGTGTTCGCCATGCAGACAACGGCGGTGTAGCCCCCCGCGGCCGCGGCGGCGGTGCCGGTTTCGATCGTTTCCTTCTCCTCGAAGCCCGGCTCGCGGAGATGCGTGTGAAGGTCGATGAATCCGGGCGCGAGAACGTATCGCTCGGCGTCGAGAACGGGGAGATCGGTCTCGACCGTCTTCTGCCAGACGATTCCCGTTATCTTTCCCTTCTGCACGCACACGGAGCCGACCCGGAGCCGTTCGGACTCGGGATCGGCGATCTTGGCCCCCGCGATCCAGAATTCCCGTTTGTCCTTCCAGTCGATCATGAAATCTCCTCTTTGCGAATGCCTGTCGTCACTCGGGCGCTGCCGCGTCGAAGCTTCCCCCCGCGACGAGAAAGAGAACGGACATGCGGACGGCGACGCCGTTCGTGACCTGCTCGAGAATCACCGCGCGAGAGCCGTCCGCGACCTCCTGGCTGATCTCGACGCCCCGGTTCATCGGGCCCGGATGCATGACGATGCAGTGTTTCGGGGCGGCTTCGAGGACCTCGGGCGTCACGCCGAAGACCTCGAAGTATTCGCGCATGCTCGGGAACAGCCGCGCCTTCTGCCGCTCGAGCTGGATCCGCAGAATATTGATCGCGTCGGCCGCGGCGATCGCCGCGCGGATGTCGTACTCGACCGTCACGCCCCCCTCCCCGAGCTTCTCGATCTCGGCCGGCATCATCGTCGAGGGCCCGCACACGGTGACCGAGGCGCCCATCTTCGTGAGGCCCCAGATATTCGAGCGCGCCACGCGGCTGTGCATGATGTCGCCGATGATGGTGACGCGCTTTCCCGCGAGCGTGCCGAGGTGCTGGCGCATCGTCATCATATCGAGGAGCCCCTGCGTCGGGTGCTCGTGCTGGCCGTCCCCCGCGTTGATGACGGAGGCGTCGAGAAAATTCGCGAGAAACCGGTGCGCGCCCGACGATCCGTGCCGCATGACGACCATGTCGACCTTCATCGCGCGGATGTTCTCGACGGTATCCCTGAGGCTCTCCCCTTTCACGACGGATGACCCGGCCTTCGAGAAGCTCACCGTGTCGGCGCTGAGACGTTTCTCGGCGAGCTCGAAGCTGATCCGCGTGCGCGTGCTCGGTTCGTAGAAGAGGTTCGCGATCGTCTTTCCCCTGAGGGCGGGGACCTTCTTGATCGGCCGCTCCGAGATCTCCTTGAACGTGTCCGCCGTGTCGAGGATCGTCGCGATCTCGTCCGCCGTGAGCTCCTCGAGCCCGAGGAGGTGCTTTCTGTTAAACGGCACTGTCAACTTCCCCTTTCCTGAAACCGGCGCTCTCTCTGCGCGGGGGCCGCGAGCCTCGAGCGCGCGACGCGGCCCCCGTCAATCGGTCCGTGGAAACGCTATCTCTTCTTGCCGCAGCTCTTCTTCGCCTTCATTCCGCATCCCGTCTTCTTTGCGGCTTTCTTCTTCGGTTTTGCTTTTGCAACCGGCATACTTCCTCCTCTCTTTCCTGTCGACGCCTCTGGACTCTCCTCCACTACCTCCCCCAGAACGACGAGCTCCTCGCCGTCGATCTCCGAGAGCAGCACTTCGACCGTCTCGGTCGGCGACGTGGGGACGTTTTTGCCGACGAAGTCGGCCCTGATCGGAAACTCGCGGTGACCGCGGTCGACGAGGACGGCGAGCTGGATCGCGCTCGGTCTCCCGAAATCGATGAGCTCGTCGAGCGCCGCGCGCACGGTTCTTCCCGTGAAGAGCACGTCGTCGACGAGAATGATGATGCGGCCGGTGATATCGCTCTTGATCGCGGTCTCCCCCACGATGGGCACCTGGCTGATCATCTGGAGGTCGTCGCGGTAGAGCGTGATGTCGATGGCGCCGATGGGCACCCGCACGCCCTCGAACTCCCCGATCGCGTGCGAGAGGCGCTCCGCGAGCGGCACCCCCCGCTTCTGGATCCCGACAAGGATGAGACTCTCGACATCCTTGTTCCGTTCGACGATCTCGTGCGCGATGCGCATGATCGTGCGGTGGATCTGCAGGGCGTCCATGACGACCGATTTTCTCTGGATCTTCAACGAAGGACCTCCTCGGTGCGACGGAGCGGACAAAAAAAATCCACCCGGCCGGAGAGGTTGGGGGGAATTCTCTGGTCTTCCTTTCCTGGCCTCCCGGGCCAGATTAAAAGGCCATACGTTGCATCAATGGTATCCGAGCCGCCCGGAGAGTGCAAGCCTTTTTTCGCCCGCCCCCGGCGACCGGAAAGGGCCGGGGCCCGGACGCGATCAACCGAGGGCGAGCAGCAGGATCGCGCATCCGGCGACACAGAGCGCAGCGAAACTCATCGCGCGCAGCCGCTCCCTCCAGATCGCGAGCGCCGCGAGCGTCGTGCCCGCGATGACCGTAAGGTTGATGAACGGAAACGCGATCGAGGCGCTCACGCTCCTCAGCGCGTGGAGCGTGAAAACGGTGCTGAAGAGATTCGGGACGCCGAGGAGAAGCCCGAGCCCGAACGTCCGCGCGTCGAATCGAACGCGGCGCTCGAGCGCGAGGACCCACGTGAGCGCGGCCGCCACGGTGAACAGTATCCAGGTGAACGCGACCCGGTCGAAGTCCGGTGCGGTCTCCCGGAACGCCTTGAGCGCGACGTCCCCGAGCCCGAGAACGACGAAGAGCGCGGCGACGAGCGGCGCGGCGTGCGCCCCGGCACGCCCCGCGCCTCCCCGGCCCGAGAAGCTCGCGCCGAAGAGCAGGACGGCCGCGAGCCCGAGGCCGATGCCGAGCCACTGGAGAGGAGCCGGCTTCTCGGCCCAGAGTAGGACGGAGAGCGTCACGGGGAGCACGACGGACAGACGCGCCACCGTTACCGGCACGGCGAGCGGCAGCCTCGCGACGGCCGCCATGAGAAGGAGAAAGCCGAAAACGTAGATGATTCCCGCGGCGCCTCCGAGCGCGAGCGTCGCCGCGCCGGGGCGGGGAATGCGGGCGCCGAGCATGAGAAAAGATACGCCCGACGCGACCAGGTAGTTCGCCCCCGCGATCAGGATTCTATTGCCGCCCCTCCCCTCGTTCACCTTGAGAATGAGGGCGATCGCGATCGAGCAGAACGCGGCCGGCAGGAGCCAGATCAATTGGCGCCCTTCACGAACTGCTCGGCGAAGTAGCGCGCGGTCAGGGGCTCGCCGGTCGCGAGCTCCACGAGCTTGTTCCAGGGAACGATGTCCCCCTTCGCGTACACCGACTCCTTCAGGTAGAGGCCGACGGCCGGTTTCCCGTAGATGCCCGCCGCGCCCGTCGAATCATGCGCCACCGCCGTGAGTATGTGGTGCTGAAGCTGCGAGGCGATGAGCTCGCCGAGCATGTAGTTGTGGTAGTAGACCGGGTTCGTGACGATGTGTATCTTCGTCGCCCAGTCGGGCGCGTTCCGTCCCTCGGGGCGCTTCACGAACTGGTACTGTTCGACGATGTCCCACCAGAGCTTGTTGAGATCCTGATCGGGATTCTTGTAGAGCTGCCGCTCGAAGTTGAACATCACCTGGCACCAGCGCGCGAAGATGAGCTGCTTCATGCGCAGCGACTTCGCGACGACGGGGGCGATCTTCGCGAGGTCCTTGTCGCTGAGACCGAGCGCGGCCTTCATCCACGCGGGGTCCTGCGAGAGGCGCCCGAAGTACTCGGCGGAGGCCTCCGTCACGCAGAGGTGGGGGTAGGTCCGCAGGAGGAACGGGAGCTTCGGGTCGATGTTCTTGTCGTACACGCCGTGCCCGAGCTCGTGGAGGATCGTCTCCATCCAGTAGCCGTTGTCCTTCATGTTCGCGAGGATCCGGATATCCCCGGCGCGGTCGATGTCGGTGCAGAACGCATGGGGGTTCTTGCCCGGGCGCTCGTAGAGATCGCTCCGCGTGATGATGTCGTCCGCGGGGAGATTGATGCTCGCGTAGAACGCCTTCGCGATCTCGACGGGGTCCTTGCCCTTGTAATACTTGTCGAGGTTGATCTCCCCGACCTGCGGGAGCTCCTGGAAATACGGATCGTGATAATGCCACGGACGAAGGTCGCCGACCTTGACCTTGTACGACTTGGCGAGGCTCTCGTCGAGCTCCTTCTTCATGGCGAGGAACGGCGCGCGGGTCAGCTCGTCGAGCTCGGCGAAAAGCTTCACGAGATCGTTTTCGTTCTGCTCGGCGAGCGTGAGCGACATCGTGTAGTAGTTGTCGAAGCCTATTTTCTTCGCCGACTCGTTGCGCAGCTTCACGAGCTTGATCAGATCCTCGAGGACGACGGGACCGACCGCCTTGCTCGCCTCCCACGTTTCGCGGCGCTTCGCGCTGTTCTTCTCCTCGCCGAGAATCCGGTACACGTCGTTCGTCGTCATGCTTTTCCCGCCGATGACGGGCCGGTAGACCGTGAACTTGTTCTCGACGGCGCTCGCGAGCTCGATCATCTGCTTGAGGAGAAGCGAGTCGGTCTGGTTTCCGAGATACCGCAGGTAGAGAATATCCGCCGTGCGCTGGAGCTGCGCGTCCTTTATCGAGCCCGATTCCTTCGCTCGCTTGACGAACGCGAACTCCTCCGTATTCGTGTAGAGCTTCTCGAGCTTGAGCTGCGCCGCGGAGTATTTCTTGTAGTCTTCCTCCTTGCCGGAGAGCGCGGCCGCCCAGTACGCGAGGTTCGCCTCTTTCTCGAGCGGCTGGAGCTTTGCGACGTGGGCGTCAACGAATTCCTTGAACTGCATTTCAATACCCTTCGAGCATGAGATGAAGGAAACGAGCCCCGCGATTGCAAGGGCGAGAACCGCGTACCGCGCACCTGCCTTCATTGTGCATCCCTCCGTGCATGCGCCGGAAAGCTCCTCCGCTGCGCGTGTCGAGACACGCCGCCTGAAAAAAGGTCTTCGCCGGGAAAGGCCGCGCGAAAGACCGAAGTCGGGGAATTCTACACGAACCGCTCGAAGCTGGCAAGTGAACAAATGACCCGCGCGTCGCGTTAGAGGAGTCTCCCGTTTTCAAGCGCAACGATCCGGTTGGTGCATTCCCCGAGGAAGGTCCGGTCGTGCGAGGCAACGACGGTCGCGGCCCCCCGTGCCGAGATGCGCTCGAGCGCCGAGATGAGGCGCCGCCGCGCGGCCCCGTCGAGGAAGATCGTGGGCTCGTCGAGGAGATAGAGGCGCGCGTCCATGACGAGCACCGAGGCGAGCGCGACGAGGCGCTTCTCTCCCTGGGAGAGATGAAACGGGTTTCTGTCGAGGAAGAGCTCCGGTGAGAGCCCCGCGTCCATGAGCGATCGCGCCGCCGCGTCGGATGCATCGTCGTTCCCCGCGAGCCTCCGGCACGCGAGCGAGACCTCCTCGCGGACCGTCGGCGCGAAGAAGCCCTCCTCCGGGCTCTGAAAGAGAAACGCCGCTTTCCCCGCCGGAAAATCGCGCCGCGATGCGACGCGCGCCCCGAAGAGGGCGACCTCGCCTCTCAGGGGCGGCAGCAGCCCGGCGCTCCCGAGAAGGAGCGTCGTCTTTCCCGAGCCGGAGGGCCCGCAGATACCGACGCGTTCGCCGGGGGCGATCGAGAACGACGGGACGTCGAGCTCGAAGCCGTTCCCTCCGGGCG
>JBEKAW010000166.1:0-5904 GCA_050015715.1 Candidatus Krumholzibacteriaceae bacterium | reverse complement strand
GAATAGAAAGAAAAATCAAGTCGTCGTCGGCTTCGCTCTCGAGACCGCCAGCGGCGAGGCGAATGCGCTCAAGAAGGCGCGGGAGAAGGGCTGCGACTACATGGCCCTCAACGCGCCCGGTGAGAAGACGGGTTTCTCCGTGCCGACGAACCGGATCACGCTTTTCAGGGGACAGACGAAGCTCTTCACGAGCGCTCTTGTTTCGAAAGAGGAAGCGGCGGCGCTTATCCTCGACGCGCTCGCGGCGGACAGGCGCGTGAAGCGCTTCAAGCGGTAAGGGGCTCAATGAATCAGAACGATCTCGGGGCGATCAGGCGCTACCTCCTCGCCCGGCAGGGCTCCGGGATGGACGTCGCCTATCGCGTCG
The DNA here is from genome assembly GCA_050015715.1 of Candidatus Krumholzibacteriaceae bacterium. GTDB lineage: Bacteria > Krumholzibacteriota > Krumholzibacteriia > Krumholzibacteriales > Krumholzibacteriaceae > SSS58A. The sequence goes on along the minus strand of JBEKAW010000166.1, from coordinate 5,537 downwards.
CGGGGGACGCGGGCGTCGCGATTCCGGTGGCTACGGGCGCCGCGGACGCGTCGGGCGCCGTGGAAGCAACCGCCCCGAGCGCCGCGCCGCGGCGGAGCGACAGGGACATCGTTATGCTCACCTCTCCCGTGGTCGAAAGGAAGCCCGGCATCCGCGTCACTCGCGAGGCGCAGCCCGCCGAGCAGTCTTCGCTCTTCGGCGAGCCCGTGAAGAAGCCGGGGCTCGATCTCTCGGAGTACGATCTTCCGAAGCTCGACGAGCTCGTCTCGCAATGCGCCCGCTGCCGCCTCGCCGAGGGCCGGACGCGGACCGTCTTCGGAAGCGGCTCCCCGCACGCGAAGATCATCTTCATCGGCGAGGCCCCGGGGCGAGAAGAGGACCTGCAGGGGCTCCCGTTCGTCGGGCGGGCCGGGCAGCTCCTCACGAAGATGCTCGCCGCGATCGGCTTCTCGCGGGATGAGGTCTACATTGCCAATATTCTGAAGTGCCGCCCGCCGATCAATCGCGAGCCGCAGGAGGACGAGATGGCCGCGTGCGAGCCCTACCTCCTCCGCCAGCTCGAGCTCATCAATCCCGTCATCATCTGCGCGCTCGGGAGGATCGCGGCCCACGGCCTTCTCAAGAAGCCGACGGCGCTCTCGATTCTCAGGCAGGGCGTGCATTACTATAACGACGTTCCGCTTGCGGTGGTGTATCATCCGGCTGCGCTCCTCAGGAATCCGAACCTGAAGCGCGACGCCTGGGAGGATCTCAAGATGGTGCGGAAGCTCTACGACGAAGCGATCGGGGAGGGCGCATGATGGAAAGCACGACGAACACCCGCTTCGAGCTCAAGAATATCGAGCGTGTGCCGCCGCAGAACCTCGAGGCGGAGCGCGCGGTCCTCGGCGGCGTGCTCCTCGAGCCCGAGGCGGCGACGATGGCGATCGAGATCGTCGCGCCGGAGAATTTCTACCGGCCCGCGCACGGCAAGATATTCAGCGCGATGACGACGCTCTTCACGAAGCACGAGCCGATCGACGTCATGACGCTCTCCGAGGAGCTGAGAAAGACCGGGGACCTCGACGGCATCGGCGGCATCACGGCGCTCACCGATCTCGTCGACAGCACGCCGAGCGCGGCCAACATCGAGCATTACGCGCGGATCGTCCTCGACAAGTACATTCTCCGCCAGCTCATCCGCGCCTCGACGGACATCGCCGAGGACGCCTACGCGGCGAGCCGCGAGGCGGACGCGATTCTCGACGCCGCCGAGCAGAAGATATTCAAGATCTCCGAGTCGCGCGTGACCCAGGGGTTCGTGCACATCAAGGACGTCCTCAAGGAGCGCTTCGAGGAGATCCAGCACGTGCACGAGACGCGCATGAGCATCACGGGGCTCGCGAGCGGATTCATCGATCTCGATAAATACACGGCCGGGTTTCACCCGAGCGATCTCGTCATCATCGCCGGGCGCCCCTCGATGGGGAAAACGAGCTTTGCCCTCAACATCGCGCAGCACGTCGGGCTCATGGAGCGCAAGCCGGTCGCGATCTTCAGCCTCGAAATGTCGAAGGAGCTCCTCGTGCAGCGCCTCCTCTGCTCGGAGGCGCAGGTCGACGCGCAGAAGGTGCGCCGCGGGTTCACCTCGGCGAAGGACATCGAGCGCCTCACGAACGCCGCGGGGCTCCTCTCCGAGGCGCCCGTCTTCATCGACGACACCCCCGCGATCTCGACGCTCGACATGCGGGCGCGGGCGCGGCGGCTGAAATCCGAATATGACGTCGCCCTCGTCATCATCGACTACCTTCAGCTCGCGCGGTGCAGCGAGCGTTCGGAGAACAGGCAGCAGGAGATATCCTCGATATCGCGGTCGATGAAGGCGCTCGCGAAGGAGCTCTCGATCCCCGTCATCGCCCTCTCGCAGCTCTCTCGCGCCGTCGAGGCCCGCGGCGGGGACCGGCGGCCGATGCTGTCCGATCTCCGCGAGTCGGGCGCCATCGAGCAGGACGCCGACCTCGTCCTCTTCCTCTACCGTCCGGAGCTCTACGACCCGGACGATCCCGACAAGCAGGGGAGGGCGGAGCTCATCATCGGGAAGCAGAGGAACGGCCCCACGGGCATGGTGCCGCTCGTCTTCGAGAAGACGTACACGCGCTTCCGTTCGGCGGCGGCCGCCGGCGCCGAGGAACAGCCGGAGGTCTTCTAGGTGGCACCGCTCGTCATCCTCGGCAGATTCTTCCTCGAATTCATCCAGGATACGGGGGGCGTGTTCCTGCTCATGTGGCGCACCTTCCAGACCGTCCCGCGCACGTTCGCGAACGGCCGGAGCACCCTGCAGCAGATGGACAGGATCGGGATCGGCTCGATTCCGCTCGTCCTCGTGACCTCCATCTTCGTGGGAGCGGTGACCTCGGTCCAGGCGGCGTACCAGTTCCACGGCTACGTGCCGCTCCAGTACCTCGGGACCGTCGTCGGCAAATCGGTCACCCTCGAGCTCGGGCCGGTGCTCACGGCGCTCGTCGTCGGGGGCCGCGTGAGCGCGTCGATCGCGGCGGAGCTCGGAACGATGAAGGTCACCGAGCAGATCGACGCGATGGAGATGATCGCGATCGACCCCGTCGAATACCTCGTCCTTCCGCGCATCGTCGCCTCGACGATCATGCTTCCGGTGCTCACGATCTTCTCGGACCTCCTCGCCATCCTCGGCGCCATGGTCGTCGCGAACATCTCGCTCCACGTGAGCTTCAACACCTTCGAGAGCGGGGTCAAGCTCCTCTTCCACACACAGGATCTCATCGGCGGGCTCATGAAGACCTTCGTATTCGGGTTCATCATCGCCCTCATGGGATGCTACCACGGATTCGAGACGAGGGGCGGGGCGGAGGGGGTCGGGATCGCGACGATGAAGGCGGTCGTCACCTCGTGTCTCCTGATTCTCGTATCGAACTATCTTCTCGCGACCATCATCTTCCGCATCATTTTCGCGCCGGCGTCGTAGGAGGATCATCGTGGAACAGCGCGCGAACAAGGCGATCGTCGGAATCCGGGGCCTCGAGAAATCGTTCGGCCGCCAGCGCGTCTTCGATTCGCTCGATCTCGACATCATGCACGGGGAGACCCTCGTCGTCATCGGCCGCAGCGGCTGCGGGAAGAGCGTGCTCCTCAAGCACATCACGGGGCTCCTGAAGCCGGACGCGGGTGAAATCACGTTCGAAGGCGAGGATATCACCCGTTTCACGAGGAAAAAGCTGTTCCAAATGCGCCTGCACTTTGGTATGCTCTTTCAGAGCTCCGCGCTCTTCGATTCGATGACGGTTGGAGAAAACGTGGCTCTTCCCCTGCGGAAGCACTCGGATATGAGCGACGGGGAGATCGCGAAGGTCGTCTCCGAGAAGCTCGAGCTCGTGGGTCTCACCGGTGTCCAGAACCAGTACCCCGCGGAGATGAGCGGGGGGATGAAGAAGCGCATCGGCCTCGCGCGCGCCGTCGCCATGAATCCGCAGATGGTGCTCTACGACGAGCCGACGACGGGGCTCGACCCCATCATGGCGGACGTCATCAACGAGCTCATCAGGACCCTCCAGCGGGAGCTCGCCGTCACGTCGGTCGTGGTCACCCACGATATCAAGAGCGCCTACCACGTGGGGGATCGCATCGCGATGCTCCACGAGGGGAAGATCATATATTCGGGCACGCCGGAGGAGGTTCGCCGGACGAACGATCCGGTGCTCCGGCAGTTCATCGAGGGAAAGGCCCAGGGCCCCATCAAGCCGATCTGATGCAGGCGGGGTCCGCGAGTCGTCCTAACCGGAACGGCGGGAAAGATCGATGGAGTACAAATCGCTCGAGATCAAGGTCGGATTCACCGTCTTCATCGCCTCTCTCATCCTCATCATCGGGCTCATGTGGTTCAACGGGTTCAAGGTGACGCACGGCAAGTACGAGATCCACGCCATCTTCCCCGAGGTCGGAGGGGTGAGCCCCGGCGACAAGGTCAATCTCAACGGCGTCGAGGAGGGGAGCGTGAAGCGGGTGCTCCTGCGCGAGAAAGACGTGCTCCTCACGATGGAGATCGACGACGAGGCCAAGATCCCCGATGACTCCCGCATCGTGCTTCAGGCAATCGGGATCATGGGTGGGCGCATCGTCACGGTCGAGCTCGGAAAGTCGAACCGCTACCTCGAACCGGGATCGATCATGCAGGGCGCGTATGAGCCCGGCATTACGGAGGCCCTCGCCTTTCTCGGCAACATCATGGACGAGCTCACCCTGCTCACGAAGGACATGCAGCGGCTCGCGGCGACCCTCACCCACGGGGACAGGCTCAAGGTGACCGTGGAGAACCTCGCCGTCGCGAGCGAGCGGCTCCGCACGCTCCTCGACCGGGATGCCCCCGCGTTCGGCGCGGGAGTGCAGTCGTTCAGGCGTTCGGCGGATACGGTCGACCGGCTTCTCGCGAAGAACGCGGGGAGGATCGACACGATGATCACCTCATACGGCGCGGCGGGCAGGGACCTGCCCGAGCTCGTGCGGCGCATGACCGCCGTCACCGACAGCCTCGCCGTGCTCACGTCCTCCCTGCAGCGGAACGACAACACGATCGGGGGTCTCATGCAGGACCGCGCCCTTCTCGACAGGCTCGAGAAGACGGTCAAGGACCTCGACGAGCTCGTGACGGACGTGAAGGCGCATCCGAAGAAATATCTCAAGGTCAGCTTATTCTGAGGGCGGAGAAACGGAGCCGTGCATATGAAGGAACAGATCGTCTGCCTCGTGGCCGCGGCCGGGAGAGGCGTTCGCTTCGGCCGCGAAATGCCGAAGAGCTTTTACCCCGTGGAGGGGAGGCCGCTCTTGGCGTGGTCCCTTCGCGCCCTGAACGCGTGGGGGAAGATCTCGCGGTACGCCGTCATGGTGCCGGCGGGTTGGGAGACGGAGGCGGCCAGGGAGCTCGCGGCCGAGGTGCCCGGCGTTCCGCATGAGGTCCTCGTCGGCGGCGAGACGCGGCAGGAATCGGTCGCGATCGGGCTCGCCTCGATCAGGCCCGGGGGGCTCGTGATCGTGCACGACGCGTGCAGGCCGATCGTCTCCGTCGGGCTCATCGAGCGCGTCGTGAACGCGGCGCGGGAGCACGGCGCGGCGGTCCCGGCGCTCGGGGTGACCGAGACGCTGGGGCGGCTCCGCGACGACGTTCTCGAGGGAATCGTTCCGCGCGAGCGCGTCGTCGGGATCCAGACGCCGCAGGCGTTCACCTACGAAGTCATCTCGAAGGCGGTGGGCGCCGCCGGCCCGGCGATCCTCACGGCGACCGACGAAAGCTCGCTCGTGCTCTCGGCCGGCTTCCCCGTGAAGGTCGTCGAGGGGGAAGTGTGGAACATCAAGGTCACCGTCAAGGAAGACCTCGAGATCATGGGAAGTTTCCTTTCGGGAAGAAAGCTCGCTCTTCCGCCGTGCGCGGAGGACTGAGCGGCGGCCTTTCCGCCGGGGATCCGATGAAAAAGGCGAAGGGTTCGTTCAGAATAGGAATCGGCTACGATATCCATCCGCTCGTCGAGGGG
>JBEKAW010000165.1:0-6036 GCA_050015715.1 Candidatus Krumholzibacteriaceae bacterium | reverse complement strand
GCGAACGCATTCGCGGCGCTCCCGGTCGCTCTCGGTCACGACTGGAGCGAGCACCGCTACCGCCTCCGCCGGGCCGCCTCGCGCCTCGGGCTTCGCACCGTCGCCGCGGGGGAGATATTTTTCATCGAGCCGGGGGAGCATTTCGTGCACAGGGTCCTCACGGCGATCCGCACGCGCACTACGGTCGGGACGCTTCCCGCGGGCTCCGCGGCGCCCCCCGAGGCATATTTCCATTCTCCCGAAGAGGTCGCGCGCGCGTTCCACGATGATCCCGCCTCGCTCGAGACGGCCCGCGAGATCGCGGAGGCGTGCCGCTTCGACCTCGACCTCAGCTCGCGGAAGCTTCCGCGTTTCCCGCTTTCCGGCGGGGAGGAGCCGTTCGCCCGGCTCCGCGCGCTCGCGCTCCGCGGTCTCGCCGAGCGTGACGGCGCGGACGTATCCTCCGATGAGCTCCGCCGCGCGCACGACGCGCTCGATCGCGAGCTCTCCGTGATCGCCGCGAAGGGGCTCGCCGATTACTTTCTCATATGCTGGGACATCGTCCGCTTCGCGCGCTCGCGCGGGATGAAGTCGGTGGGGCGGGGCTCGGCGGGGAACAGCCTCGTCTCTTACGCCCTCGGAATCACGCACGTCCAGCCGCTCAGGCACAACCTCTTCTTCGAGCGCTTCCTCAACCCCGAGCGCGAGCACCTCCCCGACTTCGACATCGACTTCGGCACGGACGATCGCGAGGAAGTGCTCCGCTACATCTTCCGCCGGTACGGCGCCGAGCGCGTCGCCATGATCGGCACCTATTCGACGCTCAAGGCGCGCGCCGCGATCCGCGAGATCACGAAGGCGCTCGGCGTTCCCGAGGGGGAGGTGGAGCCGTTTATCCGGAGGCTTCCGCATTTCGCGGCGATCGGGCAGCTCGAGGAGGAGTGCTCGATCTCGCCGGCCTCGGCGGGGATCCCGTTCGACAAAGAGCCGCTCCGCACGATCTGGCGGCTCGCGCTCCGTGTGGGGGAATATCCCCGGCACATGGCGACGCACCCGTGCGGGCTCGTCATCTGTCCCACGCCGATCACCGATTTCGTGCCGCTCCAGCGCGGGGACAAGGGGTACGAGATCACGCAGTGGTCGATGCACGAGGTCGAGGCGGCGGGGCTCCTCAAGATCGACGTCATCGGGCAGAAGGGGCTCGCCGTCATCCAGGAGACCGCGGCGATGGCCGCCGAAAACGAAGGGCGAGCGCTCCATCCCGAGCGAATCGATTACCTCGGCGATCCCGAGACGAGGCGCCTCATACGCGACGGGCGCACCGAAGGATGCTTCTACATCGAATCCCCCGGCATGATCCAGCTCATCCGTCAGGCGCGCTGCGACGACTTCGAGGTGCTCACGGCGCTCTCCTCGATCATCCGGCCCGGCGTCTCGAGCTACGGGGGAAAGCGGCAGTACCTCCACCGGCACCTCGGCCTCGAGGAGGTCTCGCTCGCGCATCCGGCGCTCGAGCCCGTGCTCCACGACACGTACGGATGCCTCATCTACCAGGAGCAGGTGATCCGCATCGCGGTCGCGGTCGCCGGGATGAGCTACGGCGAGGCGGACGGCCTCCGCCGCTGCATGGCGTACAAGAACATCGGGGAGGAAACGATGGCGAGCTACGAAGCGTCCTTCATGCGCGGGGCGCTCGCGCGAGGCGTCCCGAAGGAGACGGCGCGCGAGGTGTTCCGGCAGGTCGCCTCCTTCGCGGGCTACGCCTTCTGCAAGGCTCACTCGGCCTCCTTCGCCCTCGAATCGTTCGAGAGCGCCTACTGGAAGGCCCACTACCCGGCCGAGTTCATGGCGGCGATTCTCTCGAACGGGGGCGGGTACTACTCGCAGGAGGAATATCTCGAGGAGGCGCGGCGAATAGGGCTCGAGATTCTCGCGCCGTGCGTGAACGAGAGCCGACTGCGGCACCACGGGTGCGGGAGAGAGCTCCGCCTCGGGCTCATGCAGGTGAAGGGGCTTTCGGCCGAAACCGCGAAGAGGATCGTCGCGGGGCGGCCGTACCGAACGCTTCGGGAGTTTATCGAGAAGGTGCCCGCGGCGAGGGACGAGGTGGAATCGCTCATACGCGCGGGGGCTTTTCAATGTCTCGGGCGCACGAGGCCCGAACTCCTCTGGGAGCTCAAGCTCTCGCAGGCGGGCGATGCCTCGGAGAAGCTCGTCGGGGGGCTCCCGCGAATCGCGGATTATGACCTTCCGCGCCGCATCGCGCTCGAGATGGATACGCTCGATTTAGCCGTGAGCGCTCATCCTCTCACGATGTTCGAGGAGCCGCTCTCGCGGCTCGCGCGCGAGCACCGTCTCGCCCGCTCGGTGGATCTCGCGGGGTGTGTCGGGCGCGAGGTCGAGATTGTGGGTTGGGAGGTTGCATGGAAATCCGCGCGCACGCAGGGGGCGATGGAGGAAATGATCTTCGTGACCTTCTCGGATCAGTGGGGGAGATTCGAGGCGACGTTCTTCCCCGCGGCGTACCGGCGTGCGGCGCGGGTGCTTTTTCGGGGGCCGGGGCCGTTCCTGATCCGGGGGCGGGTCGAGTGCGAGCTCGGAGTGGAGAGCCTCGTGGCGGAGAGCGTTGCGCACCTGGATGGGCAGAGCTCAGAGGAGCGGGCGCCTCGCGCGGTGGTCGCGCAGCGGGCGCAATAGGCCGCAGGCTATCCCGGTCGGGCGGGGAGAAGCAATTGAAGAAATGCGTTGATTTATGGTAGAATGGCTGCATTCCTAGGGGGTGTGCGGTCTTGATATGCGGCGGGAATGCGCAGGGCCATCTGAGTTACACAGAACTGTCTACATTGAGTCAGACTGCAATTATCCGCTGAAAGGCTCGGTCACGAGGAGATGCAAATGCCCAGATTCACAACTCGCCAGGCTCGTGCCACCCGCGCAAGTACTGCTAGGAGGTTTATTAAATGGATCGCTGTTGCCGCTGCACTTGGAGTGCAAGTCCCCAGTATGTGTCTAGCCAACGGCAAGATAAGCTTTGTCGTTGACGGATACTATTTCGAGTTTCTTCTTGGGAGCAACAGAGGAGATTACTCAGGGCATCCCGACTATGAGTTCTTTGTCGAGGAGCGGCTTCCGAATTCGTACGTGTTCAAAGAGCATTTCAAGCATATTTTGAGAGTCGAGTTGCCAAAGGACGGAGCGAGTTATCAAAACCTCGACATATCGCATGAGACTCGAGCGCAGTCGGTCTGGAATCCTTCAAAGCAGCTGCTTTTAGTGACATTTGTCGAGACCGCCATAATCATGTCGCCTGATTACTGCATACTGAAGTGCTACAGAAACGTCTCATCCGTGAGATGGACAAGCGACTTCGAAGTATTCGCAAGTGTGGAGACCGGGCACCCCACGCGTTACTCGAGGGAGAACTTTATCATCAACGTTGAGACGGATGCGGTCAGGGAAGGTGGAAAAGAGTGATGGGCAGTCTGACTCGGCATGCAACTGACGGCCGCTGCCGTCACGCCGCCTGTGGGGCACGCGGCGCGCCGGCCCGCCGGGGCAGCGGACGCGGCCGCAGCCGATGCCGGCGTTGGCCTGCAGGTGGGAGGGATGTGAGGCTGTGAATCCAAAGATCGTTATCAGGAGCGAGACGCACAACGATTTTTGCGCGATAACTGAGGTGACCATCGCAGCGTTCCAGACCTTGGAGATCAGCAACCACACGGAGCAGTTCATCATCGAGGCACTGCGTGCCGCCAACGCTCTTACGGTATCGCTGGTCGCAGAGATGGATGGCCGAGTCATAGGGCATATTGCTTTCTCTCCCGTGGCCATTTCCGACGGCACACCGAACTGGTATGGACTTGGACCTGTTTCGGTGTTGCCGGCGTACCAGCGGCAGGGCATCGGTAAAGCGCTGATACAGGAAGGGTTGTCACGTCTGAAAGACATGAATGCTCGAGGATGTTGTCTCGTTGGACATCCGGATTACTACAGGAAATTCGGGTTCACAAAGATGTCTGGACTTGTTCATGAGGGAGTGCCACAAGAGGTCTTCTTTGCTCTAACTTTCGACGGGCATACTCCGCAGGGCAATGTCGTCTTCCATGAAGGGTTCAAAGCGGATGGCCAACAAGAGGGTGCAGGCGACGCTTAGCAGCGTGCCTGACCCTCGGCGTTCGATTGATGGGCAGAAATGTCAGGAGGTCCAGGAACTGAAATGTACAATCCGAAATGCAGCTTGATCCCGCACCTTTACGTGACCATCGCAATTGCGCTCTATCTTTGTGCCGGTTGCTCCGAGTCCACACAAGCGCCGCATTTCAAGAATCCTACTGTTCTGATAACTACGACGATGGGTACCATCACTCTTGAACTCGACGCTGCCAGAGCACCGGTGAGTGTTGCGAATTTCCTGAAATATCTGAAGGCTTCTTATTATGACAGCACGATCTTTCATCGAGTGATTCCCGGCTTCGTGATTCAAGGTGGACAGTTCACTCAGCACTTGGAAAGAAAAGAACCGAAAGATTCCATTATTTGTGAATCCTATAATGGATTATCCAATCTACGCGGAACAATAGGCGTGGCTCGAGGATCTTCACCGCATTCTGGGACATGCCAGTTCTTCATCAATGTGGTAGACAACACGGCTCTCGACAAACGCGACGATTCTTATCTTGGATATGCTGTATTTGGTCGCGTTACGGGTGGTATGGACGTTGTTGATGCCATCGCGAGTGTGCCGACATCGACGCAGCAGATGCCGAATGGATCGCCCATGTATGATGTGCCGGTAACTCCGGTGATTGTGTTGTCAGCACGACGGATCAAATGAAACGAGAGATGTGCCGTAGATGAAACGAGCAAGATCATAATGTGACTCCGCACGCAGCTGACGGCCGCTGCCGTCACGGCGCCTGAAAGGAGTTTTCATGATGCAGAAGGTCACGCCATGCCTTTGGTTCGATGGCCAAGCCGAGCAAGCGGCACGCTATTATGTATCGCTGCTGCCGGATTCACGCATCGATCGAGTGCTCCGCTCACCAGCCGAGACCCCGAGCGGCCCGGCCGGGATGGTTCTCTCGGTCGAGTTCACTCTAGCAGGCAACAAGTTCAGCGGCCTGAACGGCGGCCCGCAGTTCCCGTTCACTGAGGCGGTCTCGTTCCAGATCGCCTGCGAAGATCAGGCGGAGGTGGACCGGCTCTGGGCTGCGTTGTTGGACGGTGGCTCGCCGGGGCAGTGCGGATGGCTCAAGGACCGCTGGGGGTTGTCCTGGCAGATCGTGCCGACCCGGCTGTTTCAACTCTTTGCCGACGCCGACGCCAGCCGGTCCCGGCGTGCCATGCAGGCGATGTTGAAAATGACCAAGCTCAACATCGCCGAGCTGGAACGTGCAGCCGACGGCGCCTAGACGACCCGCACCCAACCAATCGGTTGGCCTGGCCCGGCGCCACATCCGCGGGCCTCGTCGAGACGGACGGGATACTGGGGAACGCGCTCTTCTATGACCGCTACACGATCGTCATCGATCTTCAGCGGAACCGGTTCGGGGTTCTGGAGTACAAATAGAAACGCTCGGACGATATGCAGCAAAGCCCATCGTGCCTCAGAGAGGAGATAGACTTGACACCCGCCTGGATCGACGGCTCCGTGCACACCGATGCCGGTGACGTTCCGCGTGTCCGAACCGCGCTGAGCGCACACGACCGCTTCGGTTCGGCAACAAGGCGCTGGGGTATCGGCCGCTCGAGCTACCGCGTGGCCCCAGGGCTCTATGCGGCCGGCAACCCATCACCCGAGTCGCCGGTCCTAGTCTCAGCGAACTACAAGATGAGCTTCGATTGTCTTCGGGCCGCGCTCGACGGTCGCGACGCCTGGATCCTGGTGCTCGATACCCGTGGCATCAACGTCTGGTGCGCGGCCGGCAAGGGCACCTTCGGCACGGACGAGATCGTGCGGCGAGTGCAGAGCACGGCGCTCGACAGGATCGTCTCCCACCGCATCTTGATCGCTCCGCAGCTCGGAGCTCCCGGTGTGAGCGCGCACGCCGTGCGCCG
>JBEKAW010000164.1:0-6037 GCA_050015715.1 Candidatus Krumholzibacteriaceae bacterium | reverse complement strand
AACCCGTTCAATCCATCGACCTCGATCGTCTTCTACCTCCCGCTCGGGCAGCGCGCGGCGCTCGTGATCTACGACGTGAAGGGGAGCAGGGTGCGGACGCTCGTGGACGGGGCGCAGCCGGTCGGGCGGCACACGGTGCGATGGGACGGGAAGAACGACAACGGGGTCGAGGTCGGCTCGGGGGTCTATTACTACCGCCTCAAGGCCGGCAAGGACGTCATCACGAAGAAGCTCGTGGTTGTGAGATAAAGGAGGCCGAAGATGAACAAGGCGATTGTACTGGCTCTCATACTCGCGGCGTGTCTCGCCGGGACGGCGGCGGCCGAAGTGCCGTCCCTTCTCAACTATCAGGGGATCCTCACCGACGGGAGCGGCGTCGCGGTCCCGGACAACACGTACGGCATCACCTTCAAGATCTACGAAGTTCCGAGCGGCGGGAGCGCGCTCTGGACGGAAATTGATAACGTCGTCGTATCGAAAGGCACGTTCAGCGTGACCCTCGGAACTGTCTCGCCGCTCAACTCCCTCGCTTTCAACACGACGTACTACCTGGGAATGACCGTCGCCGACGACCCAGAGCTTCCACGGCAAATCCTCACCTCCTCGCCGTACTGCCTCAACGCGAAGACGGTCAGGGGTGGCGAGAACATATTTCCGGCCGACGGCATGGTGGGCATCGGAACGCTGATCCCGTCCGTTCCCCTGCAGGTAACGAACACGAGCGGGCAGGTCGGCATCGAGTTCGACGGGAACGACGACTATTACGCGAGCATATACGTGAACGGCGTCAAGCCGGGCGCCGCGTCCGGCTACGGCTACGAAACCCAGGGCACGCTGCGGGCGTTCACGGGCGTCAACGCAGCGAATCAGTGGTACCTGACCCTCGCCAACTATGCGCTCCGCGCGACGCAGGCGGGAAACGTGTCGATCGGCGCCACGGCGCCTTCGACGGAGAGGCTCAGGGTCGACGGCGGCATCCAGCTCGGTAACGCTCTCGGCACGAACGCCGGGACGATCCGCTGGTCGGGCTCCGACTTCGAGGGATACAACGGCTCGACGTGGCAGTCGCTCACAGCGACGGGCGGGGGCGGGCCCCCGGCAGGCACGACCGGCCAGACGCTGCGGTACAACGGCTCGGACTGGGTCGGGACGAGCAACCTCTTCAACGACGGCACAAACATCGGCATCGGAACGACAGCGCCCACGTCGCATCTCAACCTCGAAGGGAGCGTGGGCACGGAGGAGCTTCTCGTCAATCAGACGTCCGCGACGGGGGACGCCACCCTGCGGCTCAAGACCAACGGCGGCGCCTACGATCATCTCATGCTCGAGAAGTTCGCCCCGAGCGCGAGCGGGACCGTCGCCGGCATCGCTCTCGCCGACATCGCGCTCATCGACGCCGGTATCAACGGCGGGGCCTTGATGCACCGCGTGGCGTCGAGCAACCCGATGTACTTTCTCACGAACAACCTCGAGCGCATGCGCCTGACCGCGGACGGCAAGCTCGGTATTAACGTGACGGCCCCGACCGCGACGCTCCACGTCGGCGGGGACGTCGCCGTGGGCACGACATCGAATGGCGGCACGCTCAATGTGTATGGTAGTGGCATGGCGAACCCAGTCGACGTGGTTGGATCGAACGCCTACGGCGGAATCATCCAACTCTTCGATGAGGGCGGCTCCACTACGGGCCTCATGGAGGCGGACTTCAACGGAACGGGCGGCTATCTGGCCATACAGAGAGGTGTCGGAATCCCGGGGTTCACGGTCGACGGCAACTATGCCAACACCGGGGACACGCGGGTGGCCATCTCCGGGGCGGACCGCTGGGCGGAATTCAACATGAACGCCACGGGGGATGCCTGCGTCAACCTCCCTCTCGACGCTATCTCTTCGTTTGAGATCCTCGACGAGCCGGGCATGACGAACTACGTGAACTACCTCGGCTCCGCCCTCACGACGACACTATCCCCGGTCGCGAGCCAGAGCATCACGGCTCCCGCGGCGGGATACGTCATCGTCACGGGAACGACGACGGCATACATCAACCAAACGAACGGGACCGTGACCCAATTCATCATGGGAGTTTCAACCAGCTCGTCGACGCTTCCCGTTTCGCAGTCCAACGAGCTTTACTTTCCTGCAGTGATGCCGACGGGGGCGTACTATTTCCCGGTGTCCATGACTGCGGTGTTCCAGGTGTCGGCGGGGGTGAACACGTTCTACCTCGACGCGCGGGCGTTGAGCGGCGCGGGGAGCCTGTTCAATCGGAGCATTACGCTCCTCTACGTGCCGACCGCCTACGGGAGCTTCGTGGCGCCGCTCACGGCTTCGGGCGAGACGGACCTGAAGGGCGCCCCGACCGGCGGGCCGCTCACCCCGTCCGAGACGGCGGCCACGACTGCGGCATCCGAGGCCGCGAACGCCGACCGCGTCCAGAAGGAGCTCGACGCCATGAAGGACCGTGTCGCGAAGCTCGAGGCGGAGATGAGGAGCTCGCAGGGTAACAGGTAAGTTTGGTCTGGATTGTGGCGGGCCGGGCCCCGGTGTCCGGCCCGCTTATTCGCCCTGCTTGAAGATGAACGGGATCATCACCCATACCGCCACGGGCTTGTCGTTCTGAATGGCCGGCTTGAAGACCCACTTCATGGCGGCGTCGCACGCGGCCTGGTAGAAGGTCTCCGGGCCCTTCACGGCCACGGCGCGCTTCACCTTCCCGTCCTTGTCCACGAGCGCCTTCACGAACACGGTGCCCTGGAGGCTCGCCGCCTTCGCGAACGCCGGATACTCCGGCTTGGCCTGCACGATGGCCACCGGCGCGACCTGCACGGCGACGTTCTCGTCGATGCCGGGCTCGCCCTCGCCGCCGCCGCCCGGCCCCGTGACCACGACGCCCTCGCCCGTCCCGCCGCGGCCGAAGATCGGCGCCGCGATCTCGCCGAGCTCCTGCTGGGTGGGGATCGTCGTTTCCTTGGACACCTGCGCGTCGGGCACGGGCACCGGCACGCCGATCGTGGGCCGGGCCACGGGAAGCGACACCGCGATTGCCGGGGGCGGCGCCTGCTCCTGAATGGACGGCGGGGGCCCGAGCTCCGCGTACTTGACGATGCGCACGACCCGCTCGGGGGGCGGCCCTTCCCGCGTGAGATAGCGGCCGAGGAAGTAGCCGCCGAGGGCCGCGAGATGGAGGCTCACCGAGATCACGAGGGCCTGGACGAAGAACCGCTTGTAATGGCGTCTCAGCTCCGTGACCCCGTACGGAAAGATATCGACAAAATTCTTTATCGTATCGGCTCGCTTCATTGCGCTTTCTGCACCGCCTTGACGTCCGCGTCAGTCATCGGCGCGAGGCTGAACCGTCCGACGTTCGAGAGCTGGAGCTCATCCATCATGTCCACCATGTCGTGATACTTGGCCTTGCGATCGACCTTGACGACGTTGATGAGGCGCGGGTTCGCGGCGTTCCGGTCGACCAAAAGCTTGTGCAGGTCCTTGAACTCGACTTTCGCCGGCGTCTCGAAGCCGAGGTTCCAGTAGATGCTCCCGTTCTCCATGACCCTGAGCATGAGGAGGTTGGACTCGGCGACCTCCACCTTCGTGTTCTGGGGCGGAAGCGCGATCTCCATGGTCTGCGGGGCGCTGAACACCGTCGTAAGCATGAAGAACGTGAGGAGAAGAAACGCGATGTCCACCATCGGGGTCATGTCGATGCGGACCCCGAGGCGTTTCATCCTCCGCCGTTTCCTGCCCTTTCGCTTTTCAACGCGAGGCTGCGCCTCACCGACCCCGGCCATTATGCAATCTCCTCATGCATCGATGCTCAACTTCCCGTCTCCAGATTGGTGACGAGATTGAAGCGTGTGATATTGACCCTCTCGAGAATATCCATGACGTCCTGAATGATCCCGTACTCGCTGTCCCGGTCGCATTTCAATACGGTGCGGAGCTTGGGATTGGCGATGCGGGCCTGAACCAGCTTCTGCTCGAGGGCCGGCTTCTCGATCTGAATGTCCGTGTGGAGCTTGTTCTCGGGGCCGAAGAGCGCGACCCGCAGCGTCTGGGAGTCGACCCCCATGAAGATGCGTCCGTCCTTCGTGACGCTCACCGTAATGATGTCGGATTCGGGAAGTTTTATCGCCGAGTGCGAATCCGGCAGCACGACCTCCACGTCCGAGGGCGGGTGGAACTGGGTCGTCAGCATGAAAAAAGTGAGGAGGAGAAACGCCACGTCCACCATGGGTGTCATGTCGATCCGTACGTTGACGCGGCCTTTCTTCGGTTTGCGTGGCATGTGCTGCGACGCTCCTCTACGGTTACTTTTCCTGCGTGCCGGTCAGGATCTGCATGACGCTGTACGCGGCCTCGTCGATCGAGTACGTGAAGTTGTCGATCCGCGTCGTGAAGTAGTTGTAGGCGACGATGCCCGTGATGGCGACGAAGAGGCCGCCGGCCGTGTTCACGAGGGCCTCGGAGATGCCGACCGCGAGCTGGATCGCGTCCGGCGCCCCGGCGTGCGCGAGCGCCTGAAACGCCCGGATCATCCCGATGACCGTTCCGAGAAGCCCGACCATCGTTGCGATAGAGGCGATGGTCGAGAGCGCCGTGAGATTCTGCTCGAGGAGCGGGACCTCGAGCATCGTGGCTTCATCGATCGCGCGCTGGGTCTCGGCCGCGACCTTCTCGGGAGAGGCCGAGCGCCCCTGCACGGATTTGTATCGATCGAGCCCCGCGCGCATGATGTTCGCGCACGAGCCGCGCTCCTCGTTGCAGGCGAGGAGCGCCTCATCGACCTTGCCTTCGTTCAGGCTCTTGTGAACCTTCCCCAGGAAATCCGTGATGGAGGCCTTGCCCTGAGCCTTGTTCAAAAAGAACAACCGTTCGAAGATGAACGTGATGACCATGATGGACAGGCACAGGAGGAGCGGCACGAGGTAGCCGCCCGTGAAGATGCGCCCGATGAGGTTCACGGGGTCCTTGCGGGCCAAGCCGTCCTTGAAGTTGGCCGTCGCCCCGAAGACGAACCACCAGATGAGGATCGAGACCGCGAGCGCCACGATCAGGACGATGAGGGTGAAGCGACCAGGTTTCATGCAGCAGACCTCCTAGTTCACTCGAGAAGTTGGAGCCCTTTCTGGGCGTCTTTGTTTTTCGGGTCGAGCTTCAGAACCTTGTTGTACTCGATAATAGCCTTATCCTTCTCGCGATTCAAGGCATAAGCCTGGGCGAGCCAGAGGTGGCCCTGGAGGCTCCCGGGGTCGAGGCGGACCGCTCGCTCGAGGCTCGGGACGGCCGCGGCGTACTCCTTCTTCACGAGGTGGGAAAAGCCGATGTAGCGCCGCGACTCGGCGTTCGTCGAATCGAGGCGGGCGACGGCTTTATACTCCGCGCTCGCCTGGTCGATGGAGTCGAGGCTCGCGTAGCTCTGGGCGAGCCAGAGATGCCCCTGCACGAGGCCGGGCTCGAGCTCGATCCCCTTGCGGAAGGAGCGAATCGCCTCGGGGAAATTCTGGAGCCGGAGGTAGCTGATGCCGCGGTTCAGGTAGGTGCTCGCGGCATTGGGGCTGGAGCGGATCTTCCGGTCGTAGTGGGCGATGGCCTCGGGGTAGCGCCCCTGGAGGTAGAGGAGCGTGCCGATCTCGGACTGGAGATCGAGCGTCGAATCCTTGGCCGCGGCCCGCTCGAGCTTCGCGATCGCCTCGGGGTTCTTCTTCAGGGCCGCGAGGCTCCGGCCCCATTTCATGTACTCCTCGGCGGTCAGACTGTCGCGGCGGGCGAGCCGCTGAAACGCATCCGCCGCCTTCGCGTCGTTCTTCGCGTCGTGGTAGATCTTCGCGAGGAGCCGCACGGCGCCTGCCTCCGCGGTGTCTACGCTCGCCGCCTTCTCGGCCGATTCGACGGCGAGTCTCGGCTCGCGATTGGCGTAGAGGGCCTGCGCGAGAGCCAGGTTCCCCTTGAGAGACCGCGGATTGAGGCTGACATAGACTTGAAGCTCGCGCACGCTCTCCTCGTACTTCTTCGTCAGGTAATAGACATTCCC
>JBEKAW010000163.1:0-6052 GCA_050015715.1 Candidatus Krumholzibacteriaceae bacterium | reverse complement strand
CGAATCGACGGGCTCCGCGGCCTTCGTCAGCTTGTATTTCCCGGGCGGGTCGGGAGCGATCGCCTCGACCGCCTCGGTCGTGATCGCGGCTGCTTCGCCGTAGAGCGCGCGCAGGACCTCGCGGGCGGCCCGCCCCACGAGGCGGGGCTCGACCCCCTCGGCCGCGAAGAGCAGGCGGCACGCGCCCGGGCCGGTCTGAACGAGCTGGTACTCGACCATCCCCCGGACGTCGCTCAGGGCCCGGTCCACTGCGCCCTGGGTCACGGCGTTTCCCTCGGGCGTCAGCGTGAGACTGATCGTGCGTCCCTCGATCGACGCGAGCGTGAGCCCCTCGGCGCGGCCGCAGCGGCACGGCGCGCCGCCGCTCAAGCGGACGACGTCCCCGATGTCAAAGCGCGCGAGGGATCGCCAGGGATTGCCGAAGGTCGTCACGAGAATGCGGCCCACGGCCGGGCCGCCGTGCTCCGGCGCGAAGGGCAGAAAATCCACGTGGCACGATTCCGTCACCTGATGCAGCCGTCCCGCCTCGCACTCCATGAAGACATAGCCGGCCTCCGTCGCTCCGTACGAGCTCGCGACGGGGGCATCGAAGGCGCGCGAGATCTGGCGGCGGTGCAGGATCGAGGGATTCTCGTACGTGAGGATGATGATCGCCGGCGAGGGCACGCGAAGGCGGCGGCTCACGATATGGCGCGAGAGCCTCGCGAGAAAGGACGGATTTGCCTCGATGACGACCGGCCTGAACGCCGCGAGCTCCCCCGCCATCCGGTCCATGAGCTCCGCGCTCCACGTGCTCGGATCGGACCGCTCGCTGAGGTAGAGAAATCGCCCGAGCGTGCGCTCGTGCATCGCGAGGTAATCGTCCTCGCACGGGAAGCCCGTGCACCACGGGCTCGTCAGGATCGCCTCGTGATGCTCCCCGACGGCTGCGGCGCGCGCGTGCTCGTTGAGCCGCCAGGAGGCCCTTTCGGCGGCGTCCCACCAGGGCTGATACCATACGTTCGTGACCCGGTCCCCCGTCGAGCCGCTCGTCTCGACGAGCTCGATCTCCCGCGCGGCGAGCCCCGCGGCGAGCTCGCGGCCGCCGGGCACAAACCCCTGCGGGCCGTGCGCGCGCAGATCCGCCTTGGTCAGCGCGGGGAGCGCCGCGAGACGGGAGAACACGTCCGCCGCGGGCCCCGGATCGAGCGCGCGCCAGGCTTCGTAGGCCGCCGTCGAGCCGAGCGCCTCATCGAGCGTGCGAGCGCAGCGATCCGCATAGCCCGGATCGTAGCGCAGGCTCGATGCAAAAGACTCCCTCATGTGAATACCGGCGACCATATTTATCACAATGCATTACGCGATATCGCTTCGCAACCGGCTTCGATGAATGAAACGCTACCATTATGAGCGCGAAAGCGCAACCGTCCTCTCCCCTCGAGCGCCTTGACACCGGGGGTGATTTGCTATTCAATGCGGGTCGAGAGCGAATCTCTATGGCAAAGTCACATCAGGCACGGAAGACCTATCGCCCGCTCATAGCGCTCGCCGCGGTGCTCGCCCTCGGGCTCGTCGTGCGCGTAGTATTTCTCGTCCAGCTCGAGAGGTCCGAGCTCGGCGACGTGCTCTCGCTCGACTCGAGGCTCTACTACGACGTGGCCCACGCCATATCGACCGGGGGCGCTCTCCCTCCGGGCGCCCTCAGCTTCAATCCTCTCTACCCCGTCTTTCTCGCCGCCACGTTCAGGCTTTTCGGCGAGGGGCTCGTCGCGCCGCGTATCGTGCAGCTCGCGGCCGGGCTCCTCACGATCGTGCTCATCTATCTCGCGGGGCTCCGCCTCGTCGAGGGCCCCCGCAAGGGGAAGCTGTCGGGCGAGGCGACGGCGATCATCGCCGCGGCGACGGCCGTTCTCTACGCGCAGTTCGTCCTGTACGAGGGGATGATTCTCGCCTCGGCCTTCGAGGTCCTCTTCCTCACCGCTTCCTTCGTGCTCGCGCTCGCGCTCGACGACGAGCTGGCGGGCGAGCGGCCCGTGAGGCTGGGCCCGCGCCGCGTTCCGCCGTGGGGCTCGGGTCTCCTTCTCGGCGCCCTCTGCGGAGCCGGCGCGCTCGGCAGACCGAATCTCTTCTTCCTCCTCATCGCCTCGCTTCCCGTGTGGCTTTACCTCAGGAACCGCAAACGGCGCAGGGCGCACGTCCCGGCATTGAGCTTTCTCGTCGGCGCCGCGATCGTCCTCGCGCCGCCGGTCGCGTACGACGCCGCCCGCACCGGCCGGCTCGTCCCCATCACGACGCACGGGGGAATCAATTTCTACGTCGGGAACGGGCCCGGGAGCACGGGCGTCTTCCTGCCCCCGGCGGATGTGCGCTCAGGCACGTCCGCGTTCCTGGAAGACGCACGGGCGAAGGCCGAAGCGGAGACGGGCCGCGGCATGACGGAGCCGGAGGTGTCGAGCTATTACGTTCACAAGGCCCTCTCGTATATCGGCGCGAACCCCGGCGCGTGGCTCGCTCTTCTCGGGCGAAAGCTCCTCCTGTTCTTCGGTCAGGATGTCTCCGACATGCCGAGCGCCTTTCTCTATGAACGTTCATGCAGCGTCCTCAGGCTTCTTCTCGTGCCCTTCGCCGTGATCGCGCCCCTCGGCCTCTGCGGCCTCGTCGTGCTCTTCCGCAGCGGAAGGAACCGCAGCGTCGTCTCGGTGTTCCTCGCGTGCGCGCTCGCCTCGGTGCTCCTCTTCTACGTCAACGTCCGCTACCGGCTGCCCGCCGTGCCCGTGCTGATTCTCACGGCCTCCCTCGCCGTCGCGTGGGGCGCGCGGGAGATCTCGAGGAAGAGATTCACGCGGGTCGCAGGGCTCGCGGCCGCGGCCATCGCGATCTTCTTCCTCGTTTCGCACAGGACCTTCGTGCCGGTGAGCCACAGCGCCTCGTACGCCTTCCTCGGAAACTACTATCTCGAGCACAAGGATCAGGCCAGGGCCGCCGACGCCTTCGCCGAGGCCTACCGGCTCGATCCCAACAGGGCGGAGGCGATCATCAACTACGCGAGGATCCTCCGCGAGCAGGGGCGCCTGCGGGAGGCGGCCGATCTGTACGCGCGCGCGTACGCGGAGAGTCCGCGCTTCCCCCTCCTTGCGATCGAGTACGGCATGGTGCTGAGTCACATCGGCCGGGGGAACGAGGCGAGAAGGCTCTTTCTGGAGGCGACCTCGGCGAGCGAAGCTCGGGAACGGGCGCTCGCGTGCAGGCTGCTCGCGCAGGAGGCGCTCGCCGAAGGGAACAGAGGCGAAGCGCTGCTCTGGGTGAAACGGGCGCTCGAGAACGTCCCCGGAGATCCGCAGCTCACCGCCATGCTCAAGCAGCTCGAGAGCTCGCGCTGATCGTGCCGGATCAGCTGGGCGTCCCCCCCTGTTTCGGCCATTTCGAAAACGCAATGAAGTACACCATGCAGATGTTGACCAGGGGGATGAGCATCAGCAAGCTGAGGGCAGGCGAGAACCCGGCCCGCTCGAATATCTTCCAGAACGGGATCACAATCAGAACCGCGACGACCACATAGGGCAGGAACATACCGCCGAAAAACATGGCCTTTCCCTCCTCTGTTTCAACGACCCACACTCGCGTCAGAACGACCGCGCACCAATTCTCCTAACGGCGGGGGCCGAAATAGAACGCGATGCACCCGAAGAACATCCCGAGCTTGAGGAGCGAGCTCACGAGGCCGAGGGAGCGCCCCCCGAGAATGATCCCGATCGATACGAGGAGCATCGGCACGACGGTGCCGAGCATGATGAACCCGTACGCCATTCGATAGACGCCGAGAAAGGCCGGCACCGGAAACGAGATGCACAGCCCGAGGAAGATCGCGAGCGCCGTCGTGAGCGCGGCGCGGCGTCCCGATACGATCGGGAACGTCTTCGCCCGGCACGCCCTGTCCCCTTCGATGTCGTCGACGTCCTTCACGATCTCCCGCCCGACCACGAAGAGGAACGTGAACACCGCCGGGATCGCCCCCGCCATCACGTTCCCGCCGGCGTGGGCCCCCAGGAGAAACCCCGAGCCCGACACCGCGGCAACGAGAATGTTCCCCGCGAGGTACATTCTCTTGAGCCGCCAGCTGTAGATGTGGAGAAGCACGATCCATACGCCGATCCATTCGGCGGCGATTCCCGGAAGAAAGAGCATGAGCACTACGGTCGCGGCGAAGAAGACGGCGTAGAGGCCGATCGCGGCATTCGTGCCGATCGTCCCCGCGGGGAGCGGCCGCCGCGGTTTGTTCACCCGGTCGATATCGATGTCGTAGACGTCGTTGATCGTGTTCCCTGCCGCGGTGGCGACGGCGGCCGCGACCAGTATGAGCCACGGCCAGTGCGCCGCTCCCGTCATGGCGAAACCGACGGCGACGGACAGCACGGCCGCCGCGACGTTGTGCGGCCTCACGACGACGACGAGAGCCTGAATCTTTCGCATCAGAAATCCATGACGAGCTCGAGCCAGCCGATATTGTCTTTCCTGTGAACGTCGTCGGCGTCCCGATCGCGATAGCGCACCCCGGCGCCGGCGGAGACGAACGACCCGTGATTCAGATCATAGCGCAGGAGCGCCGATACATACTTCGCGTACAGGATGGGACCGCTCACGTAGAATGTGTGACCGTTTCCCATACCGGGAAGCCAATCGAGCAGGTCCCCCTGGGCCGGAACGCTGGCCGCTCCGTACCTGGTGCTCGCGCCCTCGAGCGTGAGCGCCGTGCGAGAGCTCACACCGAGCGTTGCCTTGATGAAATCTCGATCCGCGTCGGGGCCCAGCGAAAACCCGAGAAGAGGGTTCATGCTCACGTCGCCGTTCCCCGCGACATACTGCGTTCCGCCTGAATGAGCGTACGTGAATCTGCTGATGAACGTGTATCCGCCGGAAAGCTCGAGCTCTCTCCCCCACACCATGAAGAGCGCGTCCGCCGCGTAGCACATGCCGAGCCTGTCGGGACCCGAATCCGCGCCGCGCTGGTACTGGAGGTCATCGACGAGGAATTCCCCGTAGAAGATGAGTCCCCGGTGGAGCGGCACCTTCCAGTCGAACGACCAGAGCACGTTGTCCACATTGGTGCCTTCGTTGAACTGCTGGGCGTAGAATATGCCGAGGGGAGAAAGATACTTGTAATCGAAATCCCTCGAGGCGTAGACGACCGTCTCGCTCACCCCCAGAAACGCGCCTCGCGGCAGCGCCACCGTGAGACGGTGCCCCGCGAGATGTCTGCGGGTGGCGTCATCGAGAGAGACCTGGCACGTGCTCATCTCGAACGGCCCGAGATCGAACCGCGCGCCGGCGTGATCGAGGGGTCCCGCCGTTTGCGAGAGAATGAGGCCCTCGCCCGGGCTGCTCCCCCAGTTCATGTATTCGCGCCCGACCCGCACCTCCCACCAGGAACCGCCCGCATCCAGCACGGAGCGCTCGAGCTCGGCCGTGAGGCCGCGGTAGCTCCTCAGACGCGCGCTCGGCTTCTGATCGTTCGCGTTGCTCCCGCGCTCGGGCGTCATGACGACTCGATAGCCCGTCTCCATGGTGACGTTGTGCCCGAAGCCGACGAGAAAATCGGGGTTGAAGAGCCCGTCCGCCTCCCCCTTCTCCTCATCGGGCTTTCTCTGCACGATCCCGCCCGCCTGAAAGTCCATGGCGAAGAATCGCTCATCCTCTCGAACGACGTAGACCGGCTTGCTCCACCGGTCCTCGGGCCGGTCGCGGGTTCCCACGAACTGTTTCGTGAGGCGCTCGAGCAGGAACGCGTGGCGAGGTCCGAGCACGACGTGCTCCTTCTCGACGTTCGCGGCGATCTCGCGCGTGTAGGTTTCGCACTGCTCGAACGTGTACGGCGAGGTCGGCTCGAGCCGCACGAGGCCGCGGAGCTCGAACGATTTCAGGGCCTCGTAGGCCCAGGAGCCCGGCGGCACTGTCTCGGCGCGGACGGCCGACGCTACAAAGATAGCGCCGGCGAGAATGACCGCCGCGCCGAAAATCATTGCCGCAAAAAATCCGGAAAGAGGAGCTCTTCCCGGATTGCTCTTCGATCTCTCTC
>JBEKAW010000162.1:0-6060 GCA_050015715.1 Candidatus Krumholzibacteriaceae bacterium | reverse complement strand
CTCGGCGGGAAGGCGCCCGAGCATCTGACCTGGCGTCTCGGCGCGTACGGCGGCGATCACAGCACCGTCGGAAGCTACGGGGGCGCCGAGGTTGCGATCGGGAAGTCATGGAGCGAGCGCTTTTCCCAGGACGTCTCGATCGCCCGGCGCGTGCGCATTCCATCAGCGGAGGAGCTGTTCCAGCCGGAGCTCGCGCGGACGATCGATGGCGCCGCGCTCTCGACGGAAGGGAATTCGAATCTTTTGAGCGAGGTCGCCGACGAGCTCTCGTTCGGTTTCAGGTTCGCTCCGCTGTCGTTGTCGCTTTTCGGGCGGAGCGAGACGTCCATGATAGCGCTTTCGGGCGCGAACCCGGACGTCTACCGTTCGGAAGGAAGCGGGAAGGTGGCCGGCGGCCGCGCTCGACTGGCGGGGCGGACGAAGCTCCTCGGCGCCGATTGCACGCTGTCCCTCGGGCTCGAGGGATACCCCGAGAGAGGCGCCCTCGCGCAGGGCGTTCCCACGTACCGCGCGACGGGAGAGGTGGCTGTCGACCGCCGAATCCTTGGAGGTTCGGAGCTCGTCTCCCTCAAGATCGATTCGGAGTTCGACGGCGAGCGGCAGTGGAGCGCGGAGAGGCTCCCCGCGTATCACGTGCTGAACGCCGCGGCTTCACTCTCGATCATGAGCGCCCGCGTGAGCTTCGAATACAAGAATCTCCTGAACGAGCAGTACGAAACGGTCCCCGGCTATACGATGCCGCCGCGGCATTACATCATCGGCATCTTCTGGAATCTCTTCGACTGACGTCTCGGGTCTCCCTCGAGAATCGGGCACGGCGTTCGAGGCGTCGACGGGGCGCCCGCGGCGGCATTGGCAAGAAAATAGGCAGAGATGACTCGTTTGCCCCGCTCCGCATTCGCTCCGCGACCCGGTCGAACGCCCTTTGCAATGTGCGAACGGTTTCGCAAGCTGCATGCCGCGCCGGCGCCGGATGAGCCGCGTCACGGCGTGCGGGGCGCCCCCGCGATCGAGGCCATTTCCCCATACTGGGAAATGACTTTTCCCATAACCTCCGCGTGAGAAAAAAGTGCGCCGGCTCGTGCCGGAGCGTCCCGTCCCGTCTCCTGATCCCCTTGAACGGCAACATATTATAGGCGCGCCGGGCCCATGGCATGTTATTTGCGGTCGGGATGCCGTGTTGAGGGAGCTATAGATGAAGCGCATGGCCGAAATCCGGGCGCGCCGGGCCCGATGGTTGAATATTTGCATGCGTTTTCCTGAAACCCACATTCGGGCGGAGGGTTTTGTTTGAAAGACAAAATAGCCAATCAACTCGTTGAATCGAGTCTGATCAGCCAGCAGCAGCTCGAGCTGGCGCTCACCGAGCAAACGAAATCGGGAGGGAGCCTCGGGTATAACCTCGTCAAGACCGGGGCCATATCCGAGAAGGCGTTCGCCGAGTTCCTCTCGCAAACGTACAACGTGCCCGCCGTCGACCTCGACGAGCTCCAGTCGGACGAGCATTCGATCGAGCTCATTCCGCCCGAGGTCGCCACGAAGTTCCAGGTCGTGCCCATCAAGCGCGAGGGGCGCGTTCTCACCGTGGCGATGGCGAACCCCGACAATATCTTCGCGATCGACGACATCAAGTTCATCACGGGTCTCGAGGTGCGCCCCGTCGTCGCGACGGAAACCGCGATCAAGCGCGCCATCGACCGCTTCTACGAGTCCGCCGATTCGCTCGCCGAAGTCATGAAGGACATGCAGGAAGACTTCGAGATCGTCGAGGAGATGGACGAGGATTCGGGCGCGGCGGAGGCGCAGAGCGAGGACGCTCCCGTCGTCAAGCTCGTGAACTCGCTCATCGCGGACGCGGTGAACAAGGGCGCGAGCGACATCCACGTCGAGCCGTTCGAGAAGAAGCTCCGCGTCCGCTACCGCATCGACGGCGTTCTCCACGAGATGATGTCGCCGCCGTACAAGATGAAGGGCGCCGTCACCTCGCGTCTCAAGATCATGGCCGAGCTCGATATCGCCGAGAAGCGCGTCCCGCAGGACGGCCGCATCAAGATCCGCATCGGCCCGAAGAAGATCGATCTCCGCGTGAGCTCGCTTCCCACGATCTTCGGCGAGAAGATCGTGATGCGAATCCTCGACAAGACGAACCTCCAGATCGATCTCACGAAGCTCGGCTTCCAGCCGGAAGCGCTCCACAAGCTCGTGAAAGGGATCGAGATGCCGTACGGGATGGTGCTCGTGACGGGACCGACGGGAAGCGGCAAGACGACGACACTCTACTCCGCCCTCAACAAGATCAACGTGCCCGAATACAACATCATGACCGCCGAGGACCCCGTCGAGTACAACATCGACGGCATCAACCAGGTGATGGTGCACGAGGAGATCGGGCTCACCTTCGCGGCGGCCCTCAAGGCCTTCCTCCGCCAGGACCCCAACATCGTGATGGTAGGCGAGATTCGAGACCTCGAAACCGCGTCCATCGCGGTCAAGGCGGCGCTCACGGGGCATCTGGTCCTCAGCACGCTCCACACGAACGACGCGCCGAGCACGATCAACCGTATGATCGACATGGGCATCGAGCCGTTCCTCGTCTCGAGCTCCGTGAACGTCATCATGGCGCAGCGGCTCGTGCGCAAACTCTGCTCGAAGTGCAAACAGAAAGAGAAGATTCACCCCGAGGCGCTCCGGGAGCTCGGGATCACCTCGGACGATGTGTTCGAGATATACAAGGCCGGAGGATGCCCCGCCTGCAGCAACACGGGATACTCGGGGCGAACGGGACTCTACGAAGTCATGCCGATATCGGACACGCTCCGCGAGATGATCCTGAACCGGGCCTCCGCGGCCGAGATCAAGGAGCAGGCGGTGCGCGAGGGGATGGACTCGCTCCGCAGCGACGGGATATGGAAGATCAAGAACGGCATCACGTCGCTCGAAGAGGTCCTCAGGGAATCGGCGGCTTGATCGCAGGGCAAGGAGAGAACAACGTATGTCCGAAAAAGTGGAAAAGATCCAGAACGCGAACCTGCGCGATCTTCTCCAGGAGATGATCGACAAGCGGGCGAGCGATCTCCACATAACGGCCGGCGTGCCGCCGATGCTGCGGGTCGACGGAGTCATCCGGCGCACGAACCACGCGATGATCACCCCCGAGGTGAGCAAACAGATCGCGTACAGCATCATCACCGAGGAGCAGCAGAAGCGCTTCGAGAACGAGAAGGAGCTCGATTTTTCGTTCGGCGTGCAGGGACTGTCGCGGTTCCGCGCGAACGTATTCCAGCAGCGCGGCGTCACGAGCATCGCGATCCGCCAGATTCCATTCGAGATCCTCGACTTCAAGAGTCTCAATCTTCCCCCCGTCGTCGAGGATTTCTCGAAAAAGACGAAGGGGCTCATCCTCGTGACGGGACCGACGGGAAGCGGCAAATCGACGACCCTGGCGAGCATCATCGACAAAATCAACAACGAGCGGCAGGCGCACGTCGTCACGATCGAGGATCCGATCGAGTACATTCACCAGCACAAGCGGTGCATCGTGAACCAGCGCGAGGTCAAGGCGGACACGGAATCGTTCCAGAGCGCGCTCAAGCACGTCCTCCGGCAGGACCCGGACGTCATTCTCATCGGCGAGATGCGCGACCTCGAAACGATGCAGGCCGCGCTCACGATCGCCGAGACGGGACATCTGGCGCTCGCCACGCTCCACACGAATTCGACGTTCGAGTCGATCAACCGTATCGTCGACGCCTTCCCGCCGAACCAGCAGTCGCAGGTGCGCGCGCAGCTCGCGTTCGTGCTCGAGGGCGTCATCACCCAGCAGCTCATTCCGCACATCTCGGGGAAGGGACGGGCGCTCGTCGCGGAGCTCATGGTGTGCACTCCGGCGATCAGGGCGTGCATCCGTGACGATAAGGTTCATCAGATCTACGGCCTCATGCAGGCGGGCACCAAGTACGGCATGCAGACGATGAACCAGGGTCTCTTCCGCGCATACACGAACAGGCATATCTCGCTCGAGGAAGCGATGATCTGCAGCTCCGACACCATCGAACTCGAGCAGATGCTCGGCGAACGTACGACGAGCCCGAACATCGCGCGCGTCGCGAAGTAGCAGCAAGGGGGATTGCAATGGCAGTAACGTATCTTTGGAAAGGGAGAACGCCGACGGGCGAAATGCTCTCGGGAGAGTTCCTGACCGACAACAAGCAGGATCTGATCAATCATCTCCGCAAACGCAAGATCCTCATCACGACGATCCGGGAGAAGCCGAAGGAGATCAACTTCAGCCTCGGTTTCAAGAACCGCATCACGACGCGCGATCTCGGCGTTTTCACGCGGCAGTTCGCGACGATGATCAACGCGGGTCTTCCGATGGTCCAGTGCCTCGACATTCTCTCGAGCCAGATGGACAAGCCGTCGTTCAAGAAAATCGTGAGCGACGTCATGTACGACGTCCAGGCCGGCACGACTCTGGCCGAGGCGCTCCGCAAGCAGAGCTGCTTCTCCGACCTCTCCGTCAACATGGTGGAGGCGGGGGAGGCGGGAGGTATCCTCGATGTGATCCTCAACCGGCTCGCCGTGTACCTCGAGAAGGCCGACGCGCTCATCAAGAAGGTCAAGGGCGCGATGACCTATCCGGTGGTCGTCATGACCGTCTGCCTCGGCGCCTCGATCTTCATGCTCATGTTCATCATTCCGACGTTCGCCCAGATGTTCAAGGATTTCGGCGGACAGCTGCCGCTTCCGACGAAGATCGTCATGGGCCTGAGCGATTTCCTCAGGGCGAACTGGTATCTCCTCGCCGGCGCCGCCGTCGGGGGCACCTTCGCGTTCCGGCGCTACTACAAGACGGAGAGAGGGCGTTACCGCATCGACGGCATCAGCCTCAAGCTGCCGATACTCGGCCAGGTTATCCGCAAGTCGGCCGTCGCCCGGTTCACGCGGACGCTCGGGACGCTCGTCTCGAGCGGTGTTCCGATTCTGAACGGCCTCGAGATCACGGCGCGCACCTCGGGCAACAAGGTCATCGAGGAAGCCGTTCTCAAGACGCGGACGAGCATCAGCGAGGGCAACACGATCGCCGAACCCCTCAGGGAGTGCGGCGTGTTCCCGCCGATGGTCGTCCAGATGATCGGCGTCGGCGAGCAGACGGGCGCCCTCGACGAGATGCTCGAGAAGGTGGCCGATTTCTACGACAGCGAGGTCGACACGGCGGTGGGCGCGCTCACCTCGATCATCGAGCCGGTCATGATCGTCGTCATGGGCACGATCGTGGGCGGCATGCTCATCGCGATGTACCTGCCGATGTTCAAACTCGTCACCGTTGTCTCCGGAGGCGCATGAATGCCCTTCCTTTCGCGTGCAGTTTCCCTCACCGATGAGGGAAGCTTGAGGAAGCTGACATTTCTTCGATTGATGGTGGCCACGCTCGTCGTGGGGGCCGCGATCGTCGTGCTCCAGATCGGCGGGGAAGCGGGCTCCATCGGGATCCTCTACGGTCTCCTCGGCGCGATCTACCTGAGCACGGCCTCCGTCTACTTCGCTTTCCGCGCCGGGGCGCCCTTCGGCGTGCTCACGTGGCTCGAGGTCGTCCTCGACTGCGTCGTGATCACCATGATACTCCACTACAGCGGGGGTTCCGCCTCCTACTTCGCGGTGCTCTACGTGCTCCCGATTCTCCTCGGGGCGGTTTACTTCCAGGTCTCGGGCGGGCTCGGGACGGCGGTCATTGCGACCGCTTCCTATGTCACGTACAGCATTCTGGAGGCGGGCGGTTACGTCGTGCCCGTCACGTACGGCGCCGCCGCGCCGGTGGCGAGCGTCTCGGCGGCGCTCCTCAAGTGCTATCTCTCCATGACCGTGTTCGTTCTCACGGGGCTCATGGGCGGCTACCTTTCGCACTACGTGCGCATGCGCGGGGAGGAGCTCGCCGCGAAGGATCAGGAGCTCAAGCGTGTTCAGCTTCACGCCGACAGCATAATCACGAACGTTTCGAGCGGTCTCATCGTCACGAATATGGCGGGTGAGATCCTCACCTGCAATCCGGCCGCGATCAAG
>JBEKAW010000161.1:0-6078 GCA_050015715.1 Candidatus Krumholzibacteriaceae bacterium | reverse complement strand
GCGTGGAGCACGAACTCGAGGTCCGCCTGCTCGGTCCGCGTCGGAAGCCCCGTCGCGGGCGCCGGCCGCTGGCCCACGACGATCACGACGGGCGTCTCCGTCATGCCCGCGAGGCTCACCCCCTCGACCATGAGCGCGAAACCCCCGCCCGACGTCGCTACCATGCTCGGCGCGCCGGCGAACGAGGCCCCGATCGCCATGTTGATCGCGGCGATCTCGTCCTCGGCCTGCTCGACGACGATGCCCATCCGCTCCGCCACGCCGACGACCGTGAGCGGAATCGACGTCGACGGCGTCATCGGGTAGAAGGCGACGAACCGGAGCCCGGCGGAAACGGCGCCGAGCGCGAGCGCCTCGTTTCCGGTGAGCATGAGGCGCCCGGGGCCCTCCTCGGCGGCGGGAAGCTTCCGGAGGCGCTCCCCCCTCCCCGAGCACCACGCAAAGGCCTTCTCGAGGGCGCTCCGGTTGCCTGCCGCCATCTCCGGGTGCCTGGCGCCGAACGTCTCCTCGACGACCGAGGCGGCGGAGGCCTCCTCGAGGCCGAGAACGGCGCAGATGATCCCCAGCGCGGCGGTGTTCGTGAACGCCTTCGGCGCGAGATCCTTGAACGGCACCGCGAGGCAGCGCTCGTCGCTCGCGCAGAACGTCTCATCCGCGACGACGAGCCCCCCGGGCGCGAGCTCCGCCATATGGAGGGTCACCGTCTCGCCCGTGAGCGCGACGAGGAGATCGATCCTCTCGGCGGGCGCCTCGACGGCGTCCGGGCTCACGCGGACCTCGAAGGTATTGTGCCCTCCGCGGATTCTCGATTGGTAGCTTTGGGTGACGACGATCCGGTAGCCTTTGAGGACAAGGATCTTCGAGAGAAGCTGGCCGACCGTCACGAGGCCCTGGCCCGCCTCTCCGCCTATCACGACATTTATCGACCGATCGATCCCCATCGACAGCCTCCGACGGAGGGCATTGTACCCCGCTGAAACGCCGGGAATCAATAATTCTCGCCGAGGATCTCGAAGTGCGCCTTCGGATGGGCGCACGCCGGGCATACCTCGGGGGCGTCCTTCCCCTCGTGCAGATAGCCGCAGTTGCGGCAGCGCCATACCACCTTGGCCTCGCGCTTGAAGACGCGCCCCTTCTCGATGTTTCCCTTGAGGACCAGGTAGCGCTTCTCGTGCTGCTTCTCGGCGACCGCGATCGATTCGAAGATGGGGGCGACGTTGTCAAAGCCCTCCTCGCGGGCGGTCTTCGCGAAGCCGGGGTACATCTCGGTCCACTCGTAGTGCTCCCCGCCCGCGGCCTCGGCGAGATTGTCCGTCGTGTTGCAGATGACGCCGGCCGGGAACGAGGCCGTGACCTCGACCGCTCCCCCCTCGAGGAGCTTGAAGAGGCGTTTCGCGTGCTCGCGCTCCTGGTTTGCGGTCTCCTCGAAGATCGCGGAGATCTGCTCGTAGCCTTCCTTCTTGGCCTGGGACGCAAAGTACGTGTAGCGGTTTCGCGCCTGCGACTCCCCCGCGAACGCGGTGAGAATGTTCTTTTCGGTCTTGGAACCTTTGAGCGACATCGTTCGGAACCTCCTTGCTGGTGGTTTTCACAGTGCCAACGGTCTGAGCGATCTATTCTGAACGCCCCGGCTCGCCGGTCCCCTTGACCCGGTAGCCGAGCGCCTCAACGGCCTTTTCGAGCCGGGCGACGTCGAAGCCCGTGCCCGAGACGACCGCCTCGCCCTTCTTGAGATCGACGACGGCGCCCCGGACGCCCGCGCTCTCGAGGAGCGAGCGCCGCACGGCGTCCGCGCACTGATTGCACGTCATGCCCTCGATGAGAATGCGAACCGTCCGCTCATCGGCGGCGGCCCCCGGCGCCTCGCCGGCCTTCGCCGGCGGGAAGAACGCGTAGAAGAGAACTCCGAGAAGCGCGACGGCGCAGATCGTATTCACGTACCCCGGGAGCATCCAGTGGGAGTGGGCCATCTCGTGCCCGGCGCCTCCCTTGAGAAGGAGATCGAGCACGAGCCCGGCGGCGAGCCCCGAGACGGCGATCGTGAGGAGATAGATGAACGCAATCCGCTTCCCCATGATCTTCCACACGGTCGTGATGGTCGCGGCGTTCGTGGCCGGGCCCGTCATGAGAAACACGAGCGCGGCCCCCGGCGAGACGCCCTTCATGATGAGGGCCGCCGCGATCGGAACGGACGCCGTCGCGCACACGTAGGTCGGGATCCCCACCGCCATCATGATGAGCATCGAGACGATCCCGCCGCCGAGAACTCCCGAGAGGTAGTTGTCGGGAATCGCGGCCGAGATCCCGCCCGCGACGATGATCCCGATGATGAGCGCCTTGTTGATGTCCTTCGGCAGGGTCACAAAGCCGTACCTCACGACCCGCAGGATGCCGCCGCGGCCTCCGTCTCCGCTGCAGCATTCGGCGGTGCAGGCGGGGTGCTCTTCGACGGACGCGGCCTTGTCGTATCCGAAGAGGTTGACGAGAATTCCCCCGAAGAGCCCGCTCAGGAAGGCGACCACGGGCCTGAAGATCGCGAAAACCGGCCCCAGGAGGCTCAGGGTGACCATGATGCTGTCGACTCCCGTCTGCGGCGTCGAGATGAGAAACGAGGTCGTCGCCCCGGCGCTCGCGCCGTGCCTGCGCAGGGAGGCCGCGACCGGGATGACGCCGCATGAGCAGAGAGGGAGCGGCACGCCGAAGACCGCCGCCTTGAAGACCTGCCAGAAACCTCTTCCGCCGAGATGCCGCTCGACGGTTTCGGGCCTCACGAGCACGGAAAGGAGCCCCGCGACGAAGAACCCGAAGAGAAGAAACGGGGACATCTCCCGGAGCGTCGTCCAGATCGAGAGAACGAATCTAGCGATGAAGCCCTGCAAGGCCCACCTCCGCGCCGCCTTCTTTCAGGATTCCGAGACGGGTCAATGCGAAATCGTATTTCACCGGATCGCGCGGCGAGATTCTCCTGAAGCCTTCGGTCGCCTCGCGCGCGGTCCTGAGATCCGCCGTGCGCCTCCTCGTGAAACCGAAGGTTCTCGATATGCGGTACATATGCGTGTCGAGCGGCACAATGAGCATTTCGGGCGAAACCTCGCTCCAGAGCCCGGGATCGACCGCGTCGGAGCGGACCATCCAGCGGAGAAAGAGATTCAGCCGCTTGCACGCGCTCCCCGACGCGGGGGATGGGAGCAGGCAGGGCCGGAAACCGTCGCCTTTTGCGTGAATGTATTCGACGAACCTCGCGGCCGCGGGCACGATGTCGGATTCCGTGTCGCCGAGCCCCGCGACAAAGAGCCCCCGGAGCGAGCCGTATTCCCTGAGGGCCGCACGGACCCCGCCGAGCATACACGCCATGTCCGCCCCCGTGATCCAGCGGTGCCGGAAGCCCCGGTACGACGCCGCGAGATCGCGCGGAGAAGCCGACAGGAGATGGTCCGCCGGCGCCTTTCCCAGCGGCTCGAGAGCCATGGCGACGCTCCGGCAGATCTGCTTGACCGTGCCGAACGCTAGGGAAGATGCGACGAGCGCGACAACCTCGCGATCGAGCCCGCCTTCGTACCGGTATACGAACTCGAGCGGGTCGGGCGAAACGTAGCGCGCGTCGTTGTACCTCCGGTAGAGGCGCTCGAGGGCTCTTCTGTCCACTGTCGTCACCGGTCCTCCGCCCGCCGATCCCGCGATCACCCCCGTCTCACCCCTCTTTCTTCCTGCATGCGGGACAGATGCCGAGAAACTCGACCCGCCGCTCGAGGACGCGGTACCCGGTACCCTTCACGGCGTTTCTGTCGCATGTGCTCGGCTTGGAACCCCCCGCCAGGTCATCGATCCGCCCGCACCGAATGCAGCGTATGTGCCGATGCTCGTCGAGGTCGCCGTCGAAACGCATCTGCGAGCCGCCGACATCCAGCCTGTGCACGACGCGTTCGCGCGAAAGCAGGTCCAGATTGCGATAGACGGTCCCGAGGCTGATCCGCGGCAGGCGCTTCCTCACGATCGCGTACAGCTCGTCCGCGCTCGGATGCGAATGGAGCCTCGTGAGCTCCTCGATGATGACCTCGCGCTGTTTTGTCTTCCGCATTTGGGCACCTTCACCCGTAAACGATAATAGTAATTATTACTGATAATTCCTCCCCGCGGACGATTTGTCAAGTATTTTCCCGTGCGGGATTCGAGGATATCGCAGAGGCGGGAACGCAGAGCTACTTCTCGGCGTCCGGTCCGACGATCACTTCGCTCGCGGAGCTCGCCACGATGTAGATTCGCTCGTTATTGCTCGCGGGATCGATGGGAACGACGAAGAAGCCCCTCTTGACCTTGCTGTAGCCGAGAGAAATGCCGCGCAGTATTTCGCCGTCCTTGAACGTCACCTTGATCTTGATTCCGTGGAGGGCCTTGGCGTCGATACTCTCGAATCTGTTCTTCTCGACGTAGGCCATATTGCCTTCGAGAGACTTCACGAAGAAGACGGCCTTGAGATTCGAAATTTCCACTTCATGGATAGTCCCGACGCCGGGATCCATCGCCGTATTCAGGTGGAAAGACTCCTTGTCGGGCAAAAAATCATGCGTATAGCCCTTGAGCAGCTTTCCGTCACTGTAATGCACGACTACCTTGTTCCGCTGCGGCTGCATCTCAACTACGCTCCCGGGACTTCTCGTCAACACTCTTGTATGACGAATGGGCGCAACTGTCAAGACTAGAATCAATTATTGGGGTGGCCCTGGCGCGCTTTTTCGTTCTATCATGCGAGCTATGACGAACAACGACCGTGTCGAGCTGAGCCTCGTCATCCCCGCGTACAACGAGGAGCAATCGATCGAGGCATGCGTTCGGGAGGCGGACGAGGTCCTCTCGAGGCTCGGGATGCCCTACGAAATCCTCGTCGTCGACGACGGCTCCACGGACGGCACGTTCGACAGGCTGCGGCCGCTCGCGAAGAGCCTGCCTGCGCTCCGGGCCGTCAGATTCAAGGAAAACAGGGGTCAGACGACCGCGATGGCGGCCGGATTCGAGCGCGCGCGGGGCGACGTCGTCGTCACGATGGACGCCGACATGCAGAACGACCCCGCCGACATCCCGCGCCTCCTCGAAAAGATGAGCGAGTGGGACGTCGTATGCGGGGTGCGCGAAGAACGGCGGGACGGCTTCGTAAAGAAGGCGTCCTCGTCTGTCGCCAACTCGTTGCGCAACAGCCTCACGCACGAGAGCATTCGCGACGTCGGGTGCACGCTGCGGGCGTACCGCGCCGGCTACCTCCGCCGGATCAAGCTCTTCGAGGGGATGCACCGTTTCCTGCCGACGCTCCTCAAGCTCGAGGGCGCCCGGATCGTGGAGGTCCCCGTGAGCCATCGCGCGAGGACACGGGGAGCGAGCAAATACGGGATCGCGAACCGTCTCTTCAAGGGGCTCCGCGATCTTGTCGCCGTGCGATGGATGCGGTCGCGCTACATACGGTACGAAGTCAAAGAGGAGATCAAATGATGTTCGCCGACATGTCACCGGGTCTCTGGAGTGTGATGCTCCGGAAGTTCGCGAGCTGGTGGGTGGCGCTCGGGCTCATCGGCCAGCTCTTCTTCGCGAGCAGGTTCATCGTCCAGTGGGTCGCCTCCGAGCGCAAGGGACGAAGCGTCATCCCGCTCCCCTTCTGGTACCTGAGCCTCGGCGGAAGCGCGATTCTTCTCGTCTACTCGATCCATATCAAAGACCCCGTCTTCATACTCGCCAACGTTCTCAACAGCTTCATCTACATTCGCAACCTCATGCTTATCGGAAGGGAGAAG
Organism: Candidatus Krumholzibacteriaceae bacterium; assembly: GCA_050015715.1. GTDB lineage: Bacteria > Krumholzibacteriota > Krumholzibacteriia > Krumholzibacteriales > Krumholzibacteriaceae > SSS58A. The sequence goes on along the minus strand of JBEKAW010000161.1, from coordinate 298 downwards.
CAGGCGAATTGATCAAACGCCAGCCGGAGGACTTCCGCGTCGAGGAGATGCTGTCGAGGGAGATCATTCCCGGCGGGCTCTCCGAATCCGGCCGCTTCGCCCTGTACCGGCTCACGAAACGCGGCCTTGCAACGGACGAAGCCGTCGAGCGGGTCGCCGCGAGGCTTTCGCTTCCGAGCGGGCGAATCGGATACGGGGGGCTCAAGGACAAGCACGCGCTGACCGCGCAATACCTCACGATCCGGTTCCCGCCCCGCCGCCCCGCCCCCGCCCTCGTCGATGGCGCCGCGTGGAAGCT
>JBEKAW010000160.1:0-6247 GCA_050015715.1 Candidatus Krumholzibacteriaceae bacterium | reverse complement strand
GATCGCCGCGCGCGGGGAGCGGCGTCTCCATGTCGCGCGCGCGGCCGGCGTCCTCGGAGGCTTCGGGGTGATCGTTGCACCATACCTCGTCTACAATCGCGTGAGCTTCGGCGCCTTCATGCCGATAAGCGGCGCCCTCAAGTCGAGTTTTCCCGCGGTAACGCTCTCCGGCTACGCGCTCTCGACGCTCGGAGCGCGGGCGTGGCTCGGGCTCCTCGCGGCCCTCGGATACCTCGTCTGGTCGCTTGTCCGGCTCCGCGCGCCGGCGGGAGGGCGGGATGGTCTCGGGCCTTTCCGGACCGCGATGTCGCTCGGGGCGGTCGCGATTCTCCTGCATTTCCTGCATTCGGTGCTTTTCATGAAGTGGGCCGTTTTCCACTGGCACTACGTGCCGTACGTGTTCTTCGGCGCCGTTTCCGTCTGCGAGCCGGTGGAGCGGATGCTCCCGCGAACAGGCTCGAAGCGGGGGGATGCGGCGTACCGATCCGTTCTCGCCGCCGTCATCGTGCTCGGGAGCCTGACGACGATCAAGAATCTGAGCCGGTCACCGGAGAGAGATTGGCGGGCGGCGGCGTACGACGCGGGCCTCTGGGCCCGGGGGAACACGGCGAGGGAGGCCGTGTTCGCCATGAAGGATGCCGGCAACTTCGGCTATTTCAGCGAGCGACGGGTCATCAATCTCGACGGCGTCGTCAATAACCGCGAGTATCAGGCGGCCTTGAGAGAACGCAGTCTCGGGGGATACCTCATGATCAAAGGGGTACGGTACTTCGTTCAGCACGCCTTCTGGGACAGGCCGGACGTCGTGTCGGGTGCGTATGATTCGTACGCGGTCGGCCTCTGGAGCCATCTGTACGAGTGCGCGAGCGACAGCCTCGTTCTCGGGAGGGAGGACGAGGTATACCGGTCGAGGCCCTATTTCGACGGTCCCCGCGAGACTGTCTTCGTTATCTGGAGAATGCGCTGGGACGCCCGGCGGTAGAAGCCGGAATCAGTCGTCAAAGCCGTCGAAGTGCCGGTCCTTGTAGGCGTCGCAACGCGAGCAGAGGACTATTCTCTCTCTCTCTCCCCGGGAGAGAAGGCCGGCGTACTCGCGCCGCACGGCGCCGTTCCAGATTTCGAGCACGCTTTCCTTCGTGACGTCTCCGATAGGGGCGCGCCCCGCGATGTCCCAGCAACAGAGAACGGCCCGCCCGTCCGTGTAGAAGAACATCTCCTCGCGCATCTTGATGCACGGCTTGCGGACCATCCGGACCCCCTCGTCCCACGGCCAGTTGTAGAGCGGCACGATGAGCGCGCGGTCGGCCCGCGCGCTCCAGTAGTCGATGAAATCCCGCTGCTCCCGCCGGTTCGATTCCATGTCGATCATCCTGACTTCCGTCACGACCTTCCCGCCGCGCCGCGCGGCGAGCGCGATGAAGCGGTTGACGTTGTCGACGACCTTCCGGTAATCGAGGCCGACGCGGCACCGCGCGAAGGTCTCGGCGGAGAAGGCGTCGAGGCTGAACCGCACGACGTCGATGCCGGCGTCGATGAGCTCGGCGCCCCGCCGCTCGTCGAGAAGGCTCCCGTTCGTATTGATCTCGGCGCGGGCGGTTGCGTCTTCCTTGATGTACGCGACGATCCTCGCGAGCCTCTTGTCGATGAGCGCCTCGTTCTGGAGAAACGGCCGGTACGTGATGCCGAGCCCCCGGGTATCGTCGACGATCTTCTTCCAGGTCGAATCCGGCATGATGACCGGTTTCCGGTCGATCTTCTTCTGGGGGCAGAACGGGCAGTCCGCGTCGCAGCCGATGATCGATTCGATCTGGATGTACCGGGGCTGGAGAGGCAATCTCGCTTGTCCGTCCACTGTTTACCTTTTCGGTTCGAGGTGTTTTTCCATCAAATCTACGCAACGGACAGCCGCTCCGCAATGGTTTCGTATGAACTGCGCGGCGGCGGCGCCCTTCGCGTCGAGGAGCGCGCGGTCCAGGAGGAGCGCGCCGACCTCGCGGGTGAAGTCCCGCGCCGTTTCCACGATCGCGCCGCTTCCGAGCTCGACGAGACGCCGCGCCTCGTACGAGTTGCCGATCCGGGGCCCGAAGAACACGGGGAGCTTGAGGACCGCGGGCTCCATGACGTTGTGCACGCCCGTCGTGAAGCTCCCGCCGACGTAGGCGACCGCGCCGGAGCGGTAGAGCTCGGCGAGGTAGCCGACGCCGTCCGCGACGATGACTCGATCCTTCACCTTCGCGCCGCCTTCGAGGCTCGAGAGGAGCTGGAAGGAGAGGTTCGCTCGCGCGAGCGCCTCGCCGACGCCGGCGACGCGCTCCTTCGTCGGCTCGTGGGGAACGATGATGAGGCCCGCGTCCGCATGCGAGCCGGCGAGACTCGCGAAGCCGCGTATCACGAGCTCTTCGTCGGGGGGCCACGTGCTGCCCGCGATGATCCACGTTCTTCCCGCCGCGGCGACGGCGGGGGGAAGGGTCACCGTCGACGAGTCGATCCGGTCGCACACCTGGTCGAATCGCGTGTCCCCGGCGACGACGATCTCGACGGAGCCCGAGCTGTGCCGCCGGAAACGCTCCGCGTCCTCCTCCGATATCGCGGCGATGGCGTCGAGCCTCGAGTAGAGCCCCCCGTAGAAGCGCCTCGCGGCCCGCGAGAGGCGGCGGGAGCCGCTCGAGAGCGTGCCCGAAACGAGCACTTGCGGGACTCCCCGCCTCGCCGCCTCCATGAGGAGGTTCGGCCAGATGTCGAATTTCACGAACACGAGCATGTCGGGCCGGAGCGTGTCGAGGCAGAATCTCATGTTGCCGCCCGTATCGATCGGCAGATAGTCGAGAAACTTGATCGCGCCGATCCTTTTCGAGCGGTCGAAGTTCCGGTAGTAGTGCATGCCCGACGGGGAATAGAAGGTGAGCGCGATCTCGAGAGAGGGCCCGAGCCTCCGCGCGAGGAGATTCATGACCGGCTTCGCCTGCTCGAATTCGCCGACGGACGAGACATGAAACCAGACGAGCGGCCCGCGGCGCTCGAGCGCGGACGCCTGATCCCGCCAGCGCGTCCTGAACCCGGCGCGTCCCGCGAGCCCTTCGGCGATCTTCGCGTTGAACGGCGCCGCGATGCGGGCCGCGAGCGCGGCTGCGGGAAGAAGCGCATTGTACGCGGAGAGCTGGAGCTTCATACGTGCGCCTTGTTCGCTTCGAGCACGCCGACGAGCGTCTCGAGCGCGTGGGAAGGTCCGATCGCGGCGAGGCATTCCGTCGTGCCGTACGGACACCGCCTCGCGCCGTTTCTCGAGCAGGGACGGCAGGGCAGCGAGGCCTCGAGAACCCTGCTGCGCGCGAGCCGGGGGTAATAACCGAACTCCCGCACCGTCGGGCCGAAGAAGGCGACGACCGGCGTGCCCACCGCCTCGGCGAGATGGAGCGGCGCCGAGTCGTTCGTGACGAGCGCCCTGCATCGTTTCAAGACCGCCGCCGATTCCATGATTGAGAGCTTCCCCGTGAGGTCGAGAGGCGCGCGGTTCGACATCCGCGCCACGCGCGCGTTCGACGCCGCGTCGTCGGGGCCGCCGATGACGACGGCCTCGTATCCGAGCCGCGAAACCCCCGCGATGAGCTCCGCGTAGCATTCCTCCGGCCACCGCTTCGTCTGCCATCGCGCGCCCGGGGCGAACGCGACGAGGCGAGCGCCGGGAGGACCGGAACGCGAGAGGGCGCGTTCGGCTTCGCTGACGGCCGTTTCGGGCACCGGGAGCTCCTCGAACGCCTCGCGAACCTCCACGCCGAGCCCGCGCGCGAGCTCGCGGTATCGCTCCGATTGGGACACGACGGTTCCGTACAGGTTCGTCTTGCCGCGGATCAGGAGCAGCTTCTTCAGGTCGCTTTTCGCGATCTGGCGCTTCTTCGGCGCGCCCAGCGTGTGAAAGAGGATGTTGCTGCGGATGACGTTGTGGGCGTCGATGATCACGTCATACCGCTCCAGGCTCAGCCAGGACCGGATCCGCATGAGCTCGCCGAAGCCGCCTCTCTTCACGACGACGATGCGATCGATCGAGTCGCTTCCTTCGAAGAGGCCCGTGTACTTCTCCTTGCAGAGGAGATGAATCTCCGCCGCAGGGAAGCCGGCGCGCAGCGCCCGCACCATCGGCATCATGAGCACGAGATCGCCGAGGGAGCTCAGGCGGATGACAAGAATTTTGCTCGAAGCCTTGCGCATTGCGACATACTCCATCTTTTAGGGTCGAATATACGGGATGCGGGCAATCAAGTCTAGAATTTTGAAAGAGATATGCCGGCGGGGGGACTGGATGGCTCTGCCGGCGATCCCTTTGATAATTCATTTAGTATCAGACGATTCAGGTAATTTGGAATTAATCGTGCATGGAACAATTTATTCTTGAAAATGGATAGATATTGTCCTAATATATAGACTGATAAGCGTTTTCTTTGTTTTTTTATCCGCGAGGCATGAAAGGGCGGCATGAATGAGCAACAAGGATGAGATCGGCGCACGGATAAAGCAGTTCCGCCTCTCCAAGGGTCTGACGCTCAAAGACATCGAGGTCAGGGCCCGGGTTTCGGCGACCCACGTCTCGGAGATAGAACGCGGGATGACGTCGCCGACGGTCGGCGCGCTCGCGAAGATCGCCGAGGCGATGGGCACCGATGTCGCCTATTTCGTCGAGAAGCAGAACCTATCGAAGGTCTCCGTCATCAACAAATCGAAGCGCAAGAGGATGCAGTTCAAGGACTGGGGCGCGACGTACCACTCGCTCGCCAAGGACGTGCCGAATCCGAAGATATCGTTCCTCGAGGTCGAGCTCGAGCCCGGCATCAAGCGCCCCGAGGAGACGAGCACCCACGACGGCGAGGAGTTCGCCATGGTCACGAAGGGCGTCATGGAGATCATCATCGGGGATCAGAAGTACATTCTCAAGGAAGGCGACAGCATCCACTACAAGGCGGCGAAGCCGCACGCGATGCGTAATATCGGCGACGCGAAGTGCCGCGCCATCTGGGTGACGCTGCCGCCGTACAGCCTGTGAGCGCGCGTCGTCTCGACGGGGAGGATCATCGAGCAATGATATCGAAGGATGAAATCGGAAAACGGATAAAGAAGGTCCGTGAGGAACAGCACCTGACCCTCAAGAACGTCGAGGCGAAGGCCGGCATCTCGGCGACGCACATCTCCGAGATAGAGCGGGGTAAGACGTCGCCGACGATCGGCGCGCTCATCAGGATCGCGGACGCGCTGAACCGGGACCCGGCCTACTTCATCGAGGATCGCGAGCTCGAGGACGTGTCCTTCGTCGCCTTCGAGGATCGCAAGCAGTGCAAGCTCGAACGCTGCCCGGGGATCTCCGAGATGCTCACCAAGTCGATCCCGAGCGGCAAGATCAATGCGCAGCTCATCACGCTCCTGCCCGCGCGCTCGGACGATGCGACCCTCCATGCCCACGAAGGGGACGAGGCGGCGCTCGTGCTTCATGGCAAAGTGCGGTTCAAGGTCGCGGCCTCGTCGTATGAAATCGGCGAGGGTGACAGCATCTATTTTCTCGCGAGCCAGGACCACGGGTACCTGAACGCGTCGACGACCGAAGAGGCGAAAATGATCTGGTTCGCCTCGGAGCGGAAGGTCGACTGACGCCCGGATTCTCCGGGACCGTTCACGTTCGAATGCGCAACAAAGGGAAGCCGTCCGCTCCTCGAAGCGGGCGGCTTCTTTCACGTTATTTTAATTGACGCCGCCGGAGGCTCTTTCTATAGTCGATTTCGACCAACGGGGAAGGAACGGCAATGACTCACGATGCCGACGACGTCGAGCGAAACTCATTTCTTTTCAGACATCTCATCGCGATGTTCGAGGCACTCGCGCTGCAGCAGCTCGGGAAACTGGTCAATCCGATAACGGGAAATGTGGAACGGGATTTGCGACAGGCGCGGATAACGATCGACATGCTCGCGATGATCAGGGAGAAAACCGCGGGCAATTGCGAACAAGACGAGAAGAGGCTCCTCGATGCCGTCGTCACGGAACTCCAGATGAATTACATCGATGAGACGAAGCGCGCAGATGCGGGCGCGCCGGACCCGGGGAGCGAGCAGAGCGATCCGGAGAGAAGCAACTAGATCCGGTTCGTTCGGGTTTCTCATCCAGGAGGAAAGGGCATGAAGGCACTGGCGAACGTCCTCATTGTCGCTGCGTGCGTCGCGTCGCTGGCGGGCACGGCACGCGGTCAGGATGCGTGGACGGGCAC
>JBEKAW010000159.1:0-6288 GCA_050015715.1 Candidatus Krumholzibacteriaceae bacterium | reverse complement strand
ATCGCATCTTCGACCGTCGCGCCGAGCGGCTCGATATGGAGCTGCTCCGCACGAGGAGCCGCGAAGATATTTGTGTCCTCGGGGGCCTTCGTTCTCTGGTTCGGGGTTTCGCGCGTCTCGAAGCCGGGCCTCGGCATCTGCGGCCTCGGCTCATCCTCCCTGCGGCGCTCGTCCCCCCACGTGACCTTGTCCTTCGGGGTCTGCGGAGACTGAGGGGCCTGGCCGAACTCTTCCGTGATCTTGTCGCGGCTCATGCGGGGAGGAGCGGCGGTCTTGCGCACGTCCGCTTCGACCTGCTGGCCGATCTTCTCGATCGCCTGGTCGACTCCCGCGAAATCCTCCTCGAAGCCGTCGAGCATCTTCTTGTGGCTGTCGAGAAGGGTCTTGAGACGCGTGATGTAGTTGTCCTTGTTCTTCTTGAGCTCGAGAATCTCGCGGCGGAGCTGGCTCGTGTGGGCGCGGATCGACTCGGCGGCCTTGTCCGCCTCCATCTCGGCCTCTCGGATCATGAGGCTCGCCTCGCGCCGGGCGTTCTCCTTGGCCTCCTGCGTGAGCTTCTCGGCGGTGAGGAGCGTGTTGCGGAGGTTCGTCTCGATCGCCTTGTATTCGTTCAGGCGCTCCTCGAGCGCCACGAGGCGCTCGCGGAGATTCTTGTTGTCCGAAAGCACGGCCTCGTACTCCTCGGCGATCGTGTTGAGGAATGCGTAGACCTCTTCGGAATCGAGCCCGCGCATGACCTTCTTGAACTCCTGCTTCCTGATGTCGAGCGGCGTGATTCTCATCGTGCTGCCTCCTGAGTCTGGCTACTGCCAGCGTCTCTTAACGTAGAACGCGGCGAGCTGAAGAACGGCGGCAAGGATGATTGAGGCGAGATCGAGTCTCCAGGCCGGCAGGATCTTTCGCACGGGCGCGAGAAGCGGCCCGTAAATCTTGTCGAGCATATGGAGCAACCTGCTTCGTTCCTCAACCGCCTTCACGAATACGTACACGATCGTAATGAACGTAACGGTGTTGAGCACAGCAATTATCAGACCAATCCGATCCGAGACAAAATAGCCCATAATTGACGATACCTCAATATATTATATTCCCGCGCGCCGTCGCGGCCGCCGCGACCGGCCTGAGCCCGGCGGGACGCGGTGGCCATTTATTAATCAGCCTGCCGACCGCTCGCCGAACAGCACACGCCCCAGGCGGACCATCGTCGAGCCCTCGGCGATCGCGATCTCGAAGTCGTCGGTCATGCCCATCGACAGGTGCTCCATCGAGGCGTTCTCGATCCGGGCGGTTTCGATTTCATCCCTGAGGAGACGAAGCTTCGCGAAGGCGGCGCCCACAACTATCGTGTCGCTCACGAGAGGCCCCACCGTCATGAGGCCGCGGATCCGCAGGTTCGGGAGTCCCGCAACGAGGCTGCACATGGTCATCGCTCCATCGAGCGGCAGACCGAATTTCGATTCCTCCTCGCTCGTGTTCACCTCGAGGAGAACGTCCGTCGTCACGCCGGCCTTCCCCCCCGCGCGGCTCAGCTGCTCGGCGAGCCGGAAGGAATCGACCGACTGGATCAGCGCGAAGCGGCCGATGATCTTCGCGACCTTGTTCGTCTGGAGGTGTCCGACGAGGTGCCAGCGGCAGGGAAGCTTCACACCGGGCGCCTTCGACAGAAACTCCTGCACCTTGTTCTCGCCGATATCCGCGACGCCGGCCTCGATCGCCTGCGTGACGACCTCCGGGCCGTGCGTCTTCGTGACGGCGACGATCGTGATCGCGTCGTGGGCACGCCCCGCGTGCTCCGCGGCCCGCGCGATCCGCTCCCGTACGCGCTCGAGATTCTCCTTGATCGTCATCGTCATGGCGCCCAGTTGCTACTCCTTTTCCAAGTGCAGGCGGTGGAGGAGCCGGTGCGCGAACGGGGCGACGAGAATGCCGACGGTCGCGAGGAACGCGATGCCCGCGAAGAGCGCGTAGAACGACGCGAAGAGCTTCCCCGAGGGCGTGGCCAGTGGATTCACCGGGCCCATTCCGCCGAGAATCATCGACGCGTTGAGCAGCGAATCGAGCCAGGAAAATCCCTCGCAAACACGATATCCCAATATGCCGACGGCGAGCGAGAAGACGACCACGACGGCTCCGACGAGACCATGTCTGAGGATCCGCCGGACGAAAAGCGCCCGCGAGAGCAACGGCTCGCTGCGATGTTCGTACACCATGCGCCAACCCGTCCCACGCCTGCTTCGAAGCGCTAACCATGAGAAAACAGAAGCCTATGACAGCCATCCAGCTGGCCGGGTGCCGGTACGGGGCAGCCGGCGAGTTCCGCAGCGCGCCGACATCCCTCGACGCTTCGAGTGACCATAAGAACCACGCGCGTCGGCGCGCGAGGACTGTCTGAGCCGGCGCCCCCGTACCGGCGCCCGGTCCCACCAAAACCCGCTACGCCTTTTCCGGGAAGAGCTTCACGAGATCCTCGGGCCGCGGCTTCGGCGTCAGGAGGCTCACCACGATCAGCATCCCGATCGATACGATCCCGGCGGGATAGATGCTCGGGATGCCCCACGGGTCGCCTCCCTGCATCACGCCGGGAAAGAAGTGCGGTATGACGAGATCGAAGATGATCACCATCGAGGCCCCCGACACGATCGACGCGACGCCTCCCGCCCGGGTCGCGCGTCTCCACGCGAGCGCCGCCAGCAGCGCCGGCGTGATCGAGACGCCGTACATCGTGTAGGCGAAATACGAGTAGCGCAGCACCGATATCTGCAGCCCGAAGTAGGTCGGGATGAATATCATGAGAAAGGCGCACACGCCGAGAATGCACACGAAGACCTTCTGCAGCGCGACCATCTGCGGCTGCGTGGCGTCTGGTTTGACGAATCGCTGGTAGATGTCACGCATGATGTTCGTCGAGGGTGAGAGAAGATAGTTCATCCCCGTCGAGATGACGACGGCGCACGCCGCGCCGAGGAGAAGTATGCCGAAAACGATGCCGAAGAAGCCCTCGCGGGAAATGTCCCTTCCCGCCTGAAGCACGATGGACGCCGGATCGACGCCGACCCGCAGATTCTTCACCTCTTCGACGGTCGTCACACCCGTGAACGCCGCGCTGAGCCGGGCCTGAAGCGATTCCACCTGCCCCGGTTTGAGATTGCCGGCGGAAATGGCCTGGTTCGCAAGCTCCATGGCGCGATTCGCCGTCGATGCCGGCGCCAGCGTGCCCGCTGCGACCTCCTGCTTGACCTTCCCCGCGATCTGGAACGCGTTGATGTCGCTCCAGTGAATGGCCGCGGCGTAGATCGCGATCGCGACGACGACCGTCTCGACGACGACCGTGCCCACGATCCAGAGGGCTACCGCGCGCTTCGCCTCGGCGGGCGATTTGGCCGAGTAGAACTTCTGGTACATCGACTGAACGCCCATGAGCAGGAGGAACGTCGCGAGGAAGTAGCCCCCCGCCTTGAGCGCCGGGTGCGCGCCGAAATCGGCGGCGAAGACCTGGAAGTGCTGCGGAGGAAGAGCGGCGGAAGCCGCGTGCGGGCCGCCCGCCGCGGCGATCGTGAAGGGCACGGCGATGCAGCTCGCGAGCACGATGATGATCCCGTTCGGAAGATCCGTGTGCGCCACCGCCACCATGCCGCCGAGCGCCGTGAAGAGAATCACGAAGAGCGCGGCGATCGCCTGGCCGGTGTAAACCGACACGGCGCCGTTCGTCAGAACGTTGAGAATGTAACCGCCCGCGCGGAACTGGTACGAAACGATCGTCGTGAACGCGATGATGAGCGCGATCGCGCCGAAGACGCGCGCGAACTTCCCGTAGCGCACCTCGAGTATGTCGCCGACCGTGTACTGCCCGAAGGTGCGGATCTTCGCCGCGAGGAAGTAGATCACGGCAATGCCGAACCACGCTCCGGCGGGGAGCCAGAGCGACGACCATCCCGCGCGCGCCGCATATTCGGCGCCCGCGATGAAGGTGCCCGAGCCGATCCACGTGCACACGAGCGTGAAGACCATCTTGGTCAAGGAGAGGCTCCGCCCCGCGACCATGAAGTCCTCCTGGCTCTTGACCTTCTTGGCTCTATAGAAATTGAAACCCATGAGGACGAGAAGGTACGCGAGAATGATCCAGAAGAAGTAGCTCATTCAAAGCCCCTTTCCTTGCGAATGCCGGCGCCTCGCAGGGCGCCCGGCCGCGTCGAAGCCTTACGCGTGCACCCTCACGAGCTCCATCTGCTCTTCGCCGGCGACGACGACCTTCCCGTCCAGCGTGATGAAGCAGTCGATCTCGGTTCGCGCCGCCATTTCCCCCTGGAGATAGATGCCCGGCTCGACCGAGAAACAGATGCCGGGCACGAGCAGCCGCTCGTCCTTCGTCTCGAGATTGTCTATGTTGACGCCGTTTCCGTGAACCTCCTCGCCGATCGAATGTCCCGTGCGGTGGACGAAGAACTCGCCGTAGCCCGCGTCCACGACGACCTTGCGGCACGCGTCGTCGACCTCCCAGCCGAAGCACGGTTTCTTGTCCGCGAAGCGCTTGCGGACGAAGTTCACGGCGGCGATGCGCGCGTCGCGCACGACGTGGAAGATCTCCTGATATTTCTCGGGCGGTTCGTCTCCGGCGAAACCGCACCACGTGATGTCGTAGTAGATCGATCCCGGCTCTTTGAGCTTGGCCCAGAGGTCGATGAGGAAGCAGTCTCCCTTCTTGAAGGTGTACGTCCCTTCCTGCTTCGGCTCGAAGTGCGGGTCCGCGGGATGGTCGTTGATCCCGACGATGGGTGATTCGCCGCCGCAGTCGAGCCCCTCCTCGTCGAAGCGCTTCATGATGAAATGCGCGAGCTCATACTCGGTGAGCTTCTTCTTGCCCGCGAGCGCCTTCCCGACCTCGGCGAAGGCCTCGTTCTTGATGCGCTGAATCTTCTCGCCTGCCTTGATGTGGCTTTCGTAGCCTTTCCGGTCGATGAGCGACTCGAACTGCTGGACGAGATCGGCCGACGAGACGATCTCGTGCCCGAAGCTCCTGATGATCTCGATCGTGCCCGCGTCGACGATCGAGACGTACGGGATGTTGTTGAGCGGCGAATACTGCATCGCGAGCTTCTTCGGCGCGCCGAGCATTTTCTTGAGCCCGGCGTGGAGCTCTCCCCATGCGCGGTAGAATCTCTTCTCTCCGGGGAGGGCGTCGAGCCGCGCCGGCTCGACCGCCGAAACGAGGCGTATAGGATCCCCCTGCGCCGGGATAAAATAGTACCAGCGCCGCGAGGTCATCTTCTTGAAATCGAGGCCGAGCACGCGGTAGGCGAGATGATCCCTGTTGTGAAAATCGCACATGAGCCAGCCATCGACGCCCTTTTCCTTGAGAGCGGTCTGGATCTTCTTGATATCCATGGCGTATGCCTCCGGATTTGAGAGCCGTGCCGTGGGGGCGGATCGGGATAGATTGGCCAACGCTACCACGTGATATTCGGGGATGTCAAGGAGAGGACTATCGTCCGATTCTGAACCAGCCGTTCGGCGAGGCGGTCGCGCGAGCGAGCCCTTCGTACCCCTTGACGCTCCAAAGGTATACGACGCCGGGCTTGAGGATCGTCGCGAGCGAGTCGGGCGCCTTCCAGGAGGATCCGTCGATGTTGTCGGCCCGGCAGACCGTTTCGAGCGAGGGGGTGAATATCTCGAGCGCGAAACGACTGTCGTTTCGCCGCGACCGCCATCTGAAGACCGCGGGAGGCGCCTGGATCTCGCCGGCGGGCTCCGCGAGCGAGATCTCGTACTCAACGGGTGGAGCGCCGCGCATGACGCCGGGCCCCGGCGCGGGCGGCGTGGGTGAGCCGGGCTTCCCGCTCATCGTGTAGTGGGCGATCATGAAGACGACTGCGGCCGCGGCGGCCGCCGGGACGAGCCAGCGCGCGACGCGCACCGCGCGGGGAAATCGAACTTCCCGCGCGCCGGAGGCCGCAGCCGAGGGAGCGATCTTCTCGCGGAACGCCTTCTCGAGCTTCGTCCGGGCATAGAGCCATTCTCCCTTCCGCGCGAGTTCCTCGTCCGAATCGACCGTCCCGAAGCGCATGAGCCGCTTCAACTCGAGCCCGCAGCGCGTGCACGCGTCGACGTGCCGGCGTACGGCCTCGGCCTCTCCCTCGGCGAGCTTCCCGAGGACGTACTTCTCGAGCGTTTCGAGATCGATATGCTCCTTCTTAGGCATTCTCGAAACCTTTCTCCTGAACGAGACGGCTGAACTTCCTCCGCGCATTCTGTATCAAGGTCCGCGCGCCCGTCGCGTTCTCGCACCCGAGA
>JBEKAW010000158.1:0-7237 GCA_050015715.1 Candidatus Krumholzibacteriaceae bacterium | reverse complement strand
CTGCCGTTCGAGATCCGTGCAGACGCCGGTCGTCGGCTTGGTGTCCCCTCCCCCGTGCATCCAGCTGAGCCACGACATCTTCGACGCGGCCCATGCGATGAGCCCGCCCGTGGAGGTGCTGTCGCGCGGCTCCGTCCCGGTCCTCCCGCCGGCGAGCGCCGTCCGTTCAGGAAGCGAGAGGAGAACGCAGACGAGGACCGCGAACAAGATCAATCGCGCGCACCGGCGCACGGGATGCAATCGTCCATGGGCTGATAAATTCACACAATAAGATAATAGGGCGCGCGCGAACTGTCAAAGGGGCAAAGGCCCCGTCCCGGCCGTCCCGGCGGGAAGCGGCGCCTTCGGCGCGCCCGGGAGACTCCCGGCCCTCGAGACGATAAACGCTCCCATTCCGGAGGCGAGCGCGACGCACTTGATGAGGCCCGCCAGGATGAGGAGCGTCCACCTGAGCGGTCCCATCAGGGGAGTGAAGAGCATGAAGCTCGCGATGATGCCGACGATCGAGAGGAGAATCAGCCCGAGGAGCCCGTGAACGTAAACCGAGTCGCTCTCGATGTTGCACTTCCTGCACACGAAGCTCCCGAGCGCGAGCGCGGCGACGAAGTAGCCGAGCACGAGGAGCGCGGCATAGGAGAGCACGAGGAGCACGGCGACCGGAATCCCCACGATCGTGATCGCGAGGATAATGGCAAGAACGACGACGAGGATGGTGCCGCCGATCAGAACGAGGAGCCCCAGCCCGAACGACTTGAAGAAGGTTCTTCCCGCGTGGTCCGAGGCGATCTTCATGCGCTGCCCAAGGAAATAGAGGATGATGAGCATGAGCAGCATGGTGACGATCAGAACGGCGATCTTCCCGCCCGCGCCGAGGAGCCCCTCGCCGAACGGGCCGATCGCCACGTTGAGCCCGCTCCGGTTGTGGTGGTGGCCGTTCACGACGGCGGTGGGGCCGAGCTCGACGTTTCCGCATATCGCCGCGACGTCCCCCATCACCTTTCCCTCGATGGTGATGCTCGAGCAGATCGTGACGACGTCGCCGTTCACGAGGTCATGGGGTCCGACGACGATTCGCTGCCCGAACTGAACCTGGTCGGAGCTCTTCACGTTGTAGTACCGCTTGTCCTCCTGATCGCCGAAGACGGTGTCGAGGGATTCGATGTTGCTCTTGAGGCTGTCGAGATCCTCGTGCATCGTCCTGCCGATCTTGCCCCGCATCTTCCCGCCGACGTCGACGACGACCTTCTTCGATCCCTCGGATTCGATTTTGATCCCTTCGTCCGAGATCGTGATCTTCGTCGGCTTCTCCGGCTTCTGCGGTTTCGCAGGTTTCTGGGATTTCTGGGCCGCGGCGCTGTCCGCGGGGGCCGGGGCGCACACGACGACGCCGGGCGTCACGGAGACGTGGTGGTACGCGGCGGACGGCGCATGCACGCCGCCCGCGAAGAGTCCCGCGATGACGGCGAGCACCCTGCCGGCTGCGCAATTACATAATGCAAACATGGGTCTCTCCCTTTCTCCGTGCCGCGCCGAGCAGACGGTGGAGCACGACGGCGACGAGTGTCAGCGAGGCGATCACGAGCACGGCCTCGACCGGATTCAGCCCGGCGGCCAGCCGGGGAAACGTCCTGTGGAGCATCTGGAGCGCGACCTCGTAGTTCCGCAGCATACCGATGCTCCGCCATATCATTTCAATTCTCGGCCCCAGTTCCCGCACGAAGATCATGCCCGACCAGAGTGCCTCGGCGCCCTGCCGAACGACCAGAATCATGTAATCGAGAAGCGGCGTGCAGACGGCGATGACGAGCGCGCATACCGCCGCGATGACGATGCCGCTGCGCAGCGGCGCCGGTACGGCGTTCCAACCGCTCCCGATCGCGCGCGCCGCCGCGCGGGCGGGGCCCACGCGATATGCGGCGACGTCGACCCTCGAGAGCACGCTCCGATTGAAACCCGCCGGGGGTTCCATGAGCGGCACCCCGTCGAGGGCGGCGGCGATGAGCGCGTAGCGGCCGTCGAGGACGCGGCACGCCTCGCACCGGCGCCGGTGGTTCTCGTACTCCGCCCGTTCCGCCGGATCAAGCTCGCCGTCGTGGTACCGCTGGATCAACAGTCGAAAGAGATGGCATTCCATGAACCGTCATTCCTCCGGCTCGCTCACCGTGATGTCGCCGCTCGCCGTCTCGAGCACGACGACCGACTTCCCCTCCCGCACGACCCCCGTGAGGTAGTGCCTCGTGACCTTGGTGACCTTGATGGGGAGGGTCACCGAAATGTCTCCCGACGTCGTTTGCGCCTTGAGCGCGAATCCGCCCTTCACGGCGTTCTCGAATTTGAGCTCGATCTGCCCGCTCGACGTCCTGATCTCGTAGTTGACGGCCGAGACAGGCGCCGCGGTGACTTCGACGTCGCCGCTCGCGGCACTCGCGGAGACCTGCCCGCGCACGCCGGTGAACCGGGCGGAGCCGCTCGTGCCGCTGAACACGATTCCCCGCACGCCGTTCACCGTCACGTCTCCCGACGTGCTCGCCGCGGTGAGATCTCCCCCGATTTCGGAGAGCGTGATGTCGCCCGAGGCGCTCCTGACCGCGGCGTCCCCGCTCACGTGGTGCGCCTCGATGTCTCCGCTCGCGCTGCTGAGGAAGGCGTTTCCCGCGACGCCCGAGACGGTCATGTCGCCGCTGCTCGCGTCGATCTTGAGCTTGCCGACGCCGGTAGCCTCGACGCTCCCGCTTGCCGTCGTGATCTCGGAGGGGCCGGCGACGCTCGCGAGCTGCACGTCGCCGCTCGCCGTGATGATCTTCACGTCGAGCTCGGCCGGCACCATGACGTTCACGTCGACCGACAACGCCTCGTAGCGCTGCATCAGGAGCGCGATCACGTTCCGGTCGCTCCTGGACTGGTCGGGGTAGCGGATCGATATCTTGATTCCGCCGTCCTCCCGCTCCACGTCGACGTCCGTGAGGTTGAAGAGACGGTCCGCCTCCTCCTGGCTTCTGCCCCGGATGCGTTTCGTGTACTCGCACGAGATGTCGCCGCGCCCCTTCTCGCCGATGACCTTCACGTCTCCGCGCGAGTTCAGAATGAAGACGCGCTTCGCTCCCTGGAGCGGGACGCGCTTCGTGAAGGTCTCGTCGCGATCATAGGCGCGCGCGGCGCCGGCGCCGAAGACGACGAGCATGACGGGGACGATGAGCGCTCGCACGGCGCGCCGGACCGCGAGCTTCGTCGCTATTCGATTCATGTCAGATCACCACCCGTTTCTGTCGATCCGTGAAAGAGCCCCTTTTTTCGAAAATGCTCCACGATCATGTTGCGGGCCCTGTGAATCCGCGCCTTGACGGTGCCGAGCGGAATTCCCAGAGTATCCGAAATCTCTTCGTACGACAGCTGCTCCTGGTGGCGCAGGATCACGATGATCCGGTAATGTTCCGGAAGGTTCCCCAGTGCGTCTTCAAGAATCGCCATCATCTCTTTCGACTCCATCTCCCGGTCGGGCCCCGCGGATGTCGCGGGAAGCTGGATGAGGAGATCCGCGTCGTCGCCGCCCACGGGCTGATCGAGCGAGATGGTCCGCTCCTTCTGTCTCCGCAGGTGATCGATGCACAGGTTCGAGGTGATCCGGTTGAGCCAGCTCGAGAAGGGATAGGCCGGATCGTATCGGTTGAGCGCGGAGAACACCTTGATGAAAACCTCCTGGGCGATGTCCTCGGCGGTGCTTCTGTTCCGGACCATCCGGAGACAGATGCTGAACACCGAGCTGCGGTATTTGCAGAGGAGCTCTTCAAAGGCCTTCTCATCTCCCTTCAGGCACCGTTCGATGAGGATTCTGTCTTCGTCACTCAAACCTGACACCTTCTAATACGGATTCCCGTTTACAATGTTTCGCGTTGACGGGAACGATTCGAACAAATTCCCGAGCGGCCTATTCGCTTCCAAAATATCAGGTTCCATATATCGTGAAAAGCCGAATCTGAGCGTCGGCCCGCCGCTGTCCGGGAGGGCGCGCGACTCGATTTCCCTTGACAGCGCCGCCTGCGGCCACTAGACTCGATTCCCTGGAAAATCAGCGTTACTCATTGTCAGAACGATAGTTACAAAAGGGGGCATCGATGACGGCGATTGAGCATATCATGGCCCGGGAGGTTCTCGATTCACGAGGAAATCCGACCGTCGAAGTCGAGGTCTCCCTCGAGGGGGGCGCGTGGGGACGGGTCATCGTGCCCTCGGGAGCGTCGACGGGCGAGCATGAAGCGGTGGAGCTCAGGGACGGCGACGCGAAGCGGTACGGCGGCAAGGGCGTGCTCAAGGCCGTCGCCAACGTCAATGAGGTGATCGGTCCCGAGGTCGTCGAGCTCGATGCGCTCGACCAGGTCTATATCGACAAGCTTCTCTGCGAGCTCGACGGCACGCCGAACAAGGGCCGGCTCGGCGCAAACGCCATCCTCGGCGTGTCCCTCGCCGTCGCGAAGGCCGCCGCCGCGGAGCTCGAGATTCCCCTCTACCAGTACATCGGCGGGACGAACGCGAAGGTGCTTCCCGTTCCCATGATGAACGTGCTCAACGGCGGAAAGCACGCCGACAACAACGTCGACATCCAGGAGTTCATGATCGTCCCCGCCGGGCTCGGCTGCGTGAGAGAAGCGGTGCGGGCGGGCTCGGAGGTCTTCCACGCGCTCAAGAAGATACTCGCCGAGAAGGGCTACGCGACGTCCGTCGGGGACGAAGGGGGCTTCGCTCCGAACCTCACGTCGAACCGCGAGGCGCTCGAGGTGCTCGTCAAGGCGATCGAGAAGGCCGGCTATCATCCCGGCGAGGACGTCGCGCTCGCCATCGACGCCGCGGCGAGCGAGTTCTTCAAGAACGGCGCCTACCATCTCGCCGCCGAGGGCAAGGTCGCGAGCGCCGAAGAGATGGTCCGGTTCTACGAAGAGCTCGTCAAGAGCTTCCCCATCGTTTCGATCGAGGACGGCCTCGCCGAGGACGACTGGGACGGCTGGAAGCTGCTGACGAGCCGGCTGGGCGGCTCCGTGCAGATCGTCGGCGACGATATCTTCGTGACGAACACGGAGCGGCTCTCGCGCGGCATCGAGGAGGGCACGGCGAACTCCATTCTCATCAAGCTCAACCAGATCGGCACGCTCACCGAGACGCTCGATGCGATCGAGATGGCGAAGCGCGCCGGATTCACGTCGGTCATCTCTCACCGGTCGGGGGAGAGCGAGGACGTGACCATCGCCCACGTGGCGGTCGCGACGAACGCGGGGCAGATCAAGACGGGCTCCGTGTCGCGGACCGACCGGATAGCGAAGTACAATGAGCTCATCCGCATCGAGGAGGAGCTCGGCGAGGTCGCGCTCTGGCCGGGCGCGGAAAGCTATCGGAGGATTCGATGAAAAGCATGTGGGGTCAGGGTCCGACGTACCTGCGGGTCCGTCGCACCGTCGACGTGAGCCCCGGCATCGCCAAGGCGCTCCTCATCACCGTGCTCGCGCTTATCGCGCTCGTCTTCATCGCGGGGGACGTCGGGCTCGTGCGGCTGTGGCGCGCGCAGCGCGAGATGAAGGATCTCAACGCGAAGATCACCGGGCTCGAGAGCAGGAACGCGCTTCTGAGCGCGGAGATCGAACGTCTCAGGAACGATCCGTTCGCGATCGAGAAGGTCGCCCGTGAAAAATACGGCTACCTGAGGCCCGGGGACAAGGTGTACCGGATCGTCACGTACCCCAAGAAACCGGAAAAGGAAACAATCGCACCGGGAGCTATTGACAGGGAGGGCGCAAACCCGTAGTATTACATGAAAATCACTGCGGGGTGGAGCAGTCCGGTAGCTCGTTGGGCTCATAACCCAAAGGTCGCTGGTTCAAATCCAGCCCCCGCTACCAACAGAGAACCCCCGGGAGTCGGCGCCCGGGGGTTTTTCATGTATCGCGCTCGCCGCGCAGGGGCGCCGCGCCCGGCGCCTCGCCGCCCTCAGCGAATCCGGATCATCTTCCGGCTGAAGGCGCGTCCCCCCGCGGAGAGCCGCGCGAAATAGATCCCGCTCGGAACCTCTCTTCCCCGGGCGTCCCTGCCGTCCCACGCGACGCTATGGCTCCCCCACGCGAGCGGCGCCGCGACGAGGCGGCGCACGAGACGCCCTGAAACGTCGTAGATCGCGAGCGTCACGGGAGAGCCCGTCCAACCCGGCGAATCGCCCGGGACCGGCCGCGCCGCGCGAGCCGGCACCTCGAACGCGATCACGGTGCCCCCGCCGAAGGGATTTGGGGCGTTCTCGCACCGGAGCGCGGAGGGTGTGCCGGGGCGGACGAGCGAAACGCCCCCGTTCGCGAGCCCGTCGTACCGGAGACGGGCGGCGGCGAGCTCCCGGAACACGCGCGACGACTGAAGCGTGTCGGGCCACTGCCCTTTCGTCTGGGCGAGGAGCTCGAGATCCTCGATATACTCCGAGAGGGACGCGGCGTCGCTGCGCACGAGAACGCGACGGCCGCCGATCGTGAAATAGACGGGGCTCGTATGGGCGTAGAGGAAGTTCCCCGCCGTTATCCATCCGCGCTTGTCCCCGTAGACGCGCGCGGCGACCCACGAGCTCTCGAACAGGGACACGGAGAAGCTCGTGTCGACGGTCGAGCGCGGAGGGTTGATGTTCAGGGTCGCCGCGACGGCGCCGTTCCGCACGATCTCGACGCGACTGATCGCGTAGACGCTCCGCACCGATATCTCGCCCGGAACGATCGCGCCCGGCTCCGCGAAGCTGCAGCTGTCGCCGCTCGCGCGCCCGTCGACGTCGAACCGGGTGATGAGCGGCCCGTTCGTGACGAAGGTTCTCCCCGCGGCGAGCGCCTCGAACCAGGCCGCCGGGCTCACGACGTCGCCCCCGAGGCGCACGTAGACCCGAAACCCGCCGAGCGGGCCCGAATCGATCCTGTTCATGCAGGCGTCCGTTCCCGCGCTCGCGGGAAGGCGGAACCCGCAATTCAGGAGCCGGTACCACGTGTCGAGCTCGATGCCGCCGTTGCGCCAATTGCTGTAGCTCATGATATCCACCGCGTCGATCCGATGCGCGATGCAATCGACCGGAAGCTCGCGGGCGATGCCGCTTCCCGGCCAGGATTCCACCTGCGTGAAGTCGTCGGTAGGAACGGGATGCGCCGCGATGACGAGAGCGCCCGGCTGCGTGTGCGCGGAGTCGGCGATGTCCATCGTCATCGGCCACCATATCGACGAAACTGGCGGG
>JBEKAW010000157.1:0-6337 GCA_050015715.1 Candidatus Krumholzibacteriaceae bacterium | reverse complement strand
ACGCGCACCGTCGCGGCGAGAACGTTCGAGGCCGTCTCGAGGTTCTTCGTCGGGATCGAGGGCAGAACGCGGACGCGCATCCCGCGATGCCGGCCATTCACGCTGAACGGCTTTCTCCCGAAGACGGTGACCTCGTGCCCCCGCTCGGCGAGACGCGAGCCGACCTCCGCGACGTGGCGTTCGATCCCGCCGTACACGAGCGGAAGTCCCCGGGATCCGATCATCGCGATCCTGAGACGCTTCCTCCCCGGCGCCACCAGCGGCGCATGCGCCTCACCCTGAGTCATCCGACCTCCTTGCCGGCGATGATCCTGAGCCAGTTCGCGAGAATCCATCGCGCGGGCTCGTGCGGCCGGCGCATCATCGCGGTTCGCGCCGTGCAGATCATCCAGCAGGGCTGAGAGCATCGATCGACCGTCGAGCGGACTTCGTCCGCGGAGGCGCCGTTCCAGATGTCATCGAACGCGCGTGATCGTATGCTGCCCATCGGCCTGTTGAGCGTGAGACACGGGTACACGGAGCCCGCGGGATCCATGAAAAAGGAATCCGTTCCCGCGCGGCAGGCGAGGAGGCGCTCCTTGGAGACGTTGTACCTGAGAACCCCCGTGTAGAAATACGCCCTGAGCCAGCGCTTGGGGCTCAAGCTCAGAAGCTCCTTGCGCATCACGTACCGGAGCTCGCTTTCGAGATCGAGCGGATCGACCGTCTGGTTCTCGGCCGTCGAAAAGTAGAACTCGGAATTCTGCGCCACCGAGGTCGTGAACTCGTAGCCGAACTGCCGCGAGAGGTCGTAGACGGCGCCGAGATGCTTCACGTTCTCCCGCTGCGCGGTGAACGCGACGCGCACATTCCGGTAGCCGATCGTTCGAAGCTGCGTGAGCGTCTCGACGACCTTGTCGAAGCCCCCGGGGATGCCGCGGATATCGTCGTGCTTCTCGCCGATGCCGTCGAGAGAGACGGCGAGACCGACGTTCGAGCCGATCTTCATGAGCTCGGGAGCCGCGTGCATGATCCTGCGGCGTTCGAAGCCGTTCGTCGAGATCACCATGCGCGGGTGATTGCATCGCTCGTCGAGAATCCGCACGATCTCGACGAGATCGTCACGGAGGAACGGCTCCCCCCCCGTGATGTTGATATCCCTGAGCGTCCGCGGGAGCTTCCGGAACTCCTCCGGCGCGAGCTCCTCTCCCGGCGGCTCGCGCCAGATGTTGCACATGTTGCAGCGCGAATCGCACCGGTAGGTTATCGCGATGACTGCATCGACGGGAAGTGACATCCGAGGCACCTACTGTTTGACAACTTCTCTTATCAGAACGGCGTAACGATTTATCATATTATCAATTCCAAACTCACGCACAACTCTTTCCCGTGCCTTCAGGCCCGTCTCCCGCCGCATTTCCGGCTGCCGGGCGAGGCCCATGAGCGCCTCGGCGAAAGCGGAGACGTCCCCCGGTGGAACGATGAATCCCTCCTCCCGGTCGACGAGCATCTCCCGGACCGCCCCGACGTCCGTCGCGACCACCGGCACGCGGCACGCCATCGACTCGAGCACGACGAGCGGGAAGGTCTCGACGACCGGCCAGGAGCAGAGAGCGGACGCGTCGGACGCCGCCAGTATGCGGGAAACGTCGTTCCTCCGCCCGAGAAAGCGCACCGAGTCGCCGAGGGACAGATCCCGCGCCCTGCGATGCAATTTCTCTGCCTCGGTGCCCTCCCCGACGATCAAGAACAGAAAGTCGCCTCGCCGCTCCGCGATACGCGCGGCCGCATCGAGGAGCATTCCATGGTTCTTCTCGGGCCTCAGCGCGGCGACCATCGCGACGGCGAAACGTCCCGAAGGAATCGACAGCTCGGCTCGAAATCTATCACGTTCCCCTGCCGACCGGGCCGGCTGGAACACTTCCGTATCGACGCCGTTCGGTATGATGCTCACACGTTCGCGTTTCACGCGCTCGCGCTCGACGAGGTAATCGGCGTGCGCCCTCGCCAGAGCGACGACCCGCTCGTACGAGTCGAGAACGACGCGGTCGCTCCACGAGAAGGACCCGGCCTTCCCCCAGAGCCCCGTCGAATGGACCGCGAGGAGCCGGTGTCTCACGCCGGCCAAGCGGGCAGCGATCGCCCCCGCGAAGACGGCGTCATGATGATCGAGGGTCAGGAGGACCGCGTCCCCGCCGTTCCGCCACGCGCGAGCGAGACGAAAGCACGCGCACGGGTCATGCCTGAACCGCGCGAGACCCGGGATGAGGCTCGCCCCGCTCGAAGCGATCTCGGCCCCCACCTCGCCCGGACCGTATAAACAGAACACGCGAACCGGGAGCCCCAGCCGCGGCAGACCCCGCGCGAGCGCCCCTATAACGCGCTCCGCGCCGCCCATCACGAGGGTCGAGGCGAGAATCTCGACGCGGGGAGATTGTTCACGAGATACCATCGCGAGTCCGTCAGAGGTAGGGAGCCTCCCTGCGCCCGGTCTTGCAGCGCATCTCTTCCAGGGTCCCGTGCACCCGCGCGGGGTTCCCGTACGCGACGACGCCCGGCGGGAGATCCTTCGTGACGACGGAGCCGCTTCCGACGAGCGTGCCTTCCCCCACGGTGACGTACGGCACGAGCGTCACGTTGACGCCGATCCGGCAGCCTTTCTTGAGCGTCGGCCCGCGCATGCATTCCCTCGAATCGGGGCAGCCGGGGTGATAATCGTTCGCGATCTTGACCCCCGGCGCGAGAAACACATCGTCCTCGATGACGGTGAACTGGGCGACATAGACGTGACAGTGGATCTTGACCCGCATCCCGATCCGGCACCCGTAATCGACGACCGAGCTGTTCCAGATCGAGAAATGCTCCCCGATCTCGTTCTCCTCCCGGATGATCGTATGGTGCCCCGTCTCGAGGTGCGCCCCTATATTCGAGCCGGCATAGATGACGCAGCCGCTCCTGACGCGCGCGTCGGGACCGATGGTGAGAACGTCGCTCACGCCCCGGCGCGGCGAGAGGTAGCCCAGAATAGCGCCTTCGTCGACGAGCGATCCTTCGCCGAGACGGACGGTGCCGAGCTTGTGCGGAGCGCCCTTTTCCTTCATGATCCGGAGTCCAGGAACGAGGGGTAGTCGATGGTGACCTCTTTGCCGTGCTCCCGCATCGACCGGTCGGCCGCGTCGAGAGCCAACAGCACCTCGAGGCCGTGCTTGCCGCCGCTGCGGGGCTCCACGCCCTTCTCGATGCAGTCGACGAAATGCTGACATTCCATCTTGAGCGGCTCCGCGTCGTCGAGGCGCGGGATCGAGATATCGCCGTACCGGTACGAGAGCTGGAACTCGCCGAAGGTGTCGTAGTGCGGCGTGACCGTCACTCCCTTGTCGTAGATGCGGATCTTCTCGAGGCTCGAGACGTCGTCGTACACGAGCATCTTCTTGCTCCCCACGACCGTCGTGCTCCGGATCTTGTTCGGGTTGAGCCAGGAGACGTGGATGTTCGCGATCGTCGACTGGGGATACCTCAGCAGCAGAAACGCGACGTCCTCGATCCCGGGCCTGATGTACGACTGTCCGATCGCCGATACGGACACGGGGTGGGCGTTCAGTATGTAGTTCATGATCGAAACGTCGTGCGGCGCGAGGTCCCATACGACGTTGATATCGTCCTGAAAGATCCCGAGGTTCACCCTCGAAGTGGCTATGTAGTAGATCTCTCCGAGCTCGCCGTTCCAGACGAGGTCCTTCATCTTGTTGACCGCGGCGGTGAAGACGAAGGTGTGCCCGACCATGATGAAGCGCCCTTTCTTCTTCGCGAGCTCGACGAGCTTCTTCCCCTCCTCCACCGACTGGGCGAGCGGCTTCTCGATGAAAACGTGCTTTCCCGCCTCGAGCGCTTCGCGCGCGATCGGGTAATGAGACGAAACCGGGGTCGCGATGACGACGGCGCCGATCCCGGCGTCGTTCACGATCTCCCGGAAATTCGTCGTCGTCCGCAGCGCCGGGTAGAGCTGCTTCATGTGATTCAGGCGCTCTTCCGCCAGATCCGCGCAGGCGAGCACCTTCGCTGTCTTGAGATTCGTGAAATTCCTGATGAGATTCGGACCCCAGTATCCACAGCCGATGACTCCTACGTTGAGCACGCCGCCTCCTGTTCTTAATACCCGCCCGATCCGAAGAGCATGACGGGAATGGTTCTCATCATGATCTTGAAGTCGAGAAGCAACGTCCAGTGTTCGATGTAGTACAGATCGAGCTTCACCATCTCATTGAACGGAACGCTGCTTCTCCCGCTCACCTGCCAGAGCCCGGTGAGACCCGGCTTCACCTCGAGCCGGAGCTTGTGCCACTCCTCGTAGTACTCGAGCTCGTACTGCAAGGGGGGCCGCGGACCCACGATCGTCATCTCCCCCTTGAGGATGTTGATGAACTGCGGAAGCTCATCGAGGCTCGTCTTCCTCAGGAAGTTGCCGATCGATGTGACGCGCGGGTCATTTGTCAACTTATAAACGGAGGGGGCCTTTTCGTCAAGGCTTGAATTGGACATGCGTCCTTCGATGAAGGTGCGGGTAAATTCGCGGTGGATGGCGTCGTCCACGCCCTGTCGCATCGTGCGGAACTTGTAAAGGGTAAAAACCTCCCCTTGCTCCCCGATTCTCAACTGAGAGTAGAATACCGGTCCCCGAGACGTCAGCTTGATCAGCAGCGCGACGGCGAGAAAGAACGGAAAACCAAGCACCGTGACGAGCGAAGCGGAAACCACGTCGATCGATCGTTTGACGAACCGCTCCGCCCACATCCGCTCCCGGAATTTCGTTCCGGCCGGGCTCGCGAGGCTTTCCGTAAGCTGCTGAAACTTCTGCGTGCTGTCCAGGGCCATGGATTGCTTTCTCATTACGCCTTACCGCCTCTAGACCCTCTGCTATGTCGATACCTATTCGCCTATAGCCCCCTCCTCGTTAAGCCCTAGACCGAACGGTCGACCTCCCGGAGCACCTCGCTCACGCGGTCGACGTCCTGCGATTCAAGACCGGGAAACATCGGGAGCGACACGCCGTCCCGCATGAGCTTCTCCGCCACGGGATAGCTTCCCTCGGCCTTCGCCAGATGAGAGAACGCCGGCTGAAGATGCGCCGGGATCGGATAGTGCTCGCCCCATCCGATATTCGCATCCGTCAGCGCCTTCGTGACGGCCTTCTTGTCCGGGCACCCGATCGGGAACAGATGGTACACGTGTCTGCAGCCGGCAGCCTCCATCGGCAGCCAGAAACGCGTTCCCTTGAGATTGTCGATATATCGCTTCGCGGAGGCCCTGCGTTTCTCGTTCCATTCGTCGAGGCGGCCGAGCTTGACCCTGAGAATCGCCGCCTGCAGCGAATCGAGACGGTAGTTGAAGCCAAGCTCCCGGTGAACGTTTCTCGTGAACTGCGCGTGGTGCCTGAGCGCCTTCGCCTTCTCGAGCACTTTCGGATCCCCGGTCGTTATCGCCCCGCCCTCGCCGAAGGCGCCGAGGTTCTTGCTCGGATAGAAGGAGAACGCCGCCGCGTGTCCGAGGGAACCGGCACGGCGTCCCTTGTACGCGGCCCCGTGCGCCTGACAGGCGTCCTCGATGACGACGATACCGCGCTTCTTCGCGAGCTCCATGAGAGGATCCATGTCGCACGTTTGACCGAACAGATGAACGGGAATGATGGCCTTCGTCCGGGGCGTGATCACCGAGGGCAGCTTTTCGACGTCGATGAGCGCGGTATCCCCGCGAACGTCCACGAGGACGGGGCGGGCGCCCGTCATCGCGATCGCCTCGACGGTCGCGATAAAGGTGTTGGGCACGGTGATCACTTCATCTCCGGGCCCGATGCCGTAGCAGAGAAGCGCCAGATGCAGGGCGGCCGTGCCGCAATGCACGCCCGCGCAGTACGGCGCCTCGCAGTACTTGGCGAACTCCGCCTCGAACGAGTCGAGCTCCGGGCCGAGTATGAAAGCGGTGCTGTCACAAACGCGCCCGACGGCCTCGTCGATCTCTTTTCTTATTTCACGCGTGCTTGTCTGGAGGTCGATGAACGGAATCTTCCTTGCCATGTTGCACAACCTTGTTGAACCCTTTGCCCAAGTGGATAAATTATATCATCTTTCCGCAATCTATTCCACCCTATATTTTGCGGCGTGCACCATCCTTGCAAGTATCCTTCCATATTTCCCGGCGCGGGGCCCGATTTTCATTGTCGAGACGGGAAAGAATCGTCATAATTCCGGATTGGAAGAGACGAATACACAACGCGTTTCCGAAACACGCATGAAAATACTCCTGGCTTCGGAAGAGATCACAAACAGACCCCGCGAGGGGACCCTCGTATTCCTGATGCACC
>JBEKAW010000156.1:0-6385 GCA_050015715.1 Candidatus Krumholzibacteriaceae bacterium | reverse complement strand
ACCGACACGTACATCGAGAAGGACGCGTCGATCAACGAGGATATCGACCGGCTTCGGCTCCACGCGACGGGCTCGCTGCTCACGCGGAAGGACGTGATCGTCGTCGCGAGCGTCTCGTGCATATACGGTCTCGGCTCGCCGGAGGAGTTCGGGAAGCTCAGCTTCAGCGTCTCGCGGGGGGAGCACGTCGGCCGCGACGAGATCCTCCGGAGGCTCGTCCAGATCCGGTACTCCCGCAACGACATCGACTTCGTCCGCGGCGTCTTCAGGGTGCGCGGCGACACGATCGAGCTCTGGCCGGCCTACATGGAGGAGGCGATCCGCATCGAGCTCTTCGATGAGGCGGTCGACCGCATCTCCGTGATACATCCGCTGTCGGGAGAGACGATCCGCCGCGCGGAGACGGCCGTCGTGTTCCCCTCGTCCCATTTCGTGACCTCGGGGGAGAACCTCGAGCGGGCGGTCGAGAAGATCGAGCGGGAGCTCGTCGAACGGCTCGCCGGGCTCAACGCCGAGGGGAAGCACTTCGAGGCGAAACGCCTCGAGACGCGGACACGCTACGATATCGAGATGCTCCGGGAGATGAGCTACTGCCCCGGCATCGAGAACTACTCGCGGCACTTTTCCGAGCGGCGCGCGGGCGAGCGCCCCGCGACGCTCATCGACTATTTCCGGGACGATTTCCTCGTCGTCATCGACGAGTCGCACGTGACGATCCCGCAGATCCGCGGGATGTACGAAGGGGACCGGAGCCGCAAGGCGACGCTCGTCGAGCACGGCTTCAGGCTCCCCTCGGCGCTCGACAACCGGCCGCTCACGTACGACGAGTTCGAGAGCCTCGTGCCGCGCCTGATCTTCGTCTCCGCAACCCCGGGGGAATTCGAGCTCGCGCGCTCGGGAGGGGAAGTGGTCGAGCAGATCGTCCGCCCGACGGGGCTCATCGATCCGGCGAGCGAGGTGCGCCCCGTGAAAGGTCAGATCGACGATCTCCTCGCCGAGATCCGGAGGCGCGTCGAGAGACACGAGCGCGTGCTCGTCACGACGCTCACGAAACGGATGTCGGAGGACCTCACCTCGTACCTGAGCGGTCTCGGCGTGCGCGTCCGTTACCTCCACAGCGACATCCACGCCCTCGAGCGGATCGAGATACTCCGCGATCTGCGGTTCGGCGAGTTCGACGTTCTCGTCGGGATCAACCTGCTCAGGGAGGGGCTCGACCTCCCCGAGGTTTCCCTCGTGGCGGTGCTCGACGCGGACAAGGAGGGGTTTCTCCGCTCGAAAACGGCCCTCATCCAGACCGCGGGACGCGCCGCGCGAAACATCGAGGGGAGGGTGATATTCTACGCGGACACCGTGACGGGCTCCATGGCCCGCGCGATCGAGGAAACGAACCGGCGCCGCGAAAAGCAGATCGAGTACAACCGGGAGCACCACATCACGCCGCGCTCGATCGTGAAATCGGTCGAGGAGGTGATGCTCTCCACCTCGGTCGTCGACGCGAAGCGCAACCGCGAGAAAGAGGAGGCGCTCGCGGCGGAGCTTTTCGTGCCCGCGGGCCGGGACGATCCGGAGCTTCTGAAACGGCTCGAGGGAGAGATGTGGAAAGAGGCCGAGGCGATGCACTTCGAAAAGGCCGCGAGCATCAGGGACCGGATCGAGGAGATCACGATGAACATGGGCGGGAGGGAACGGCTTGGAAGAAAAAGAAAAGTGGCTCGCTGATCTCGTGAGAACTGCGCTCGCCGAGGACGCCGCGCGGAAGGACGAAACGACGCGCCTCCTCGTCGAGGCGGCCCGCCTCGGGGACGCGAGCGTACGGGCGAAGGGCGCCGGAGTCGTCTCGGGGCACCGGGCCGCCGAGGAGGTGTTCAGGGCGCTCGACCCGTCGATCGCCTATTCCGCCGCGGCGCCGGACGGATCCCGCGTCCAGCGCGGCGCCGTCGTCGCGCGCGTCTACGGGCACGTTCGCGCGATACTCTCCGGCGAGAGGACCGCGCTCAATTTTCTCCAGCACCTCTCCGGCGTCGCCACGCTCGCCGCCGCGTTCGTCGAGAAGGTCAAGGGAACGGGAGTCGTCATTCTCGATACGAGGAAAACGACCCCGGGCCTGCGCGCCCTCGAGAAGGCGGCGGTCGTCCACGGCGGCGCGCAGAATCACCGCGCGAGCCTCGCCGGGATGGTTCTCGTCAAGGAGAATCACGTCGCGGCCGCGGGCGGTCTCGCCGCGGCGATCGAGAGGCTCGGGAGCGCTCGTCTCGCGCTCGCCGAGATCGAGGTCGGCTCGCTCGACGAGCTCCGCATGCTTCGCGAGAGAGCGCCGAAGCGGATCATGCTCGACAATTTCGAGCCGGAAGCGGTCCGGGAGGCCGTCGCCGAGATCAAGGCGTGGCCCGTCGTGCCGGAGATCGAGGTCTCCGGAGGCGTCGATCTCGATACGGTGGCGCGCTATGCGATCGAGGGCGTCAATTTCATATCGATCGGGGCCATCACGAATCAGGCGACCGTTGTCGACATGAGCCTCGATCTCGAAGGAGTCGACCGGAAATGAAGGTGGACGAGGGCTCACGCGTTTTCCCCACGATGCGCGATCTTCACCCCGCGAGGATTCTCGCGCTGTGCGAGACGAAGCGCCTCGCGCGGCGCGTCATCCTCTACGAATCGGTCGATTCGACGAACGCCGCCGCGATGGCCGCCGCCTCGGACGGGGCGAGCGAGGGGACGCTGTTCATCGCCGGGCGTCAGACGCTCGGGCGGGGGAGGAAGGGGCGGAGATGGCTCTCCTCGCCGGGCATGAGCCTCACCTTCTCCCTCCTTCTGAGACCGAAAAAGAAGGAGGAGGGGCTCACCGCGATCCTCGCGCTTTCCGTGGTCGAGGCGCTCGGCGCCGATCTCGGGGGGCTCGCGATCAAATGGCCGAATGACATTTTTCTCAAGGGGAAGAAGCTCGGCGGCATTCTCGCCGAATCGAAGGACGACGCGGTCGTGATCGGGCTCGGCCTCAATGTCAATGAGCGGCGGGGCGACATTCCGGCCGAGATCGCCGGCGAGGCGGTCTCGATGTGCATGGCGGCGAAAAAGACGTTCGACCGCGGGCTCGTTCTCTGCCGCATTCTCGCCGCATTCGAGGGCCGGTACGGACTGTATCAGAACGAGGGCTTCGCGGCGTTCAGACGGGACGTTCAGGATCATCTCCTCTACATCGGCAGGCCGGTCGCCGTCGAGAGCGGGGGCCGGGAGTTCACGGGCACGATGATCGGCATCACGAACGAAGGTTACCTGTGCCTCGAGGCCGGCGGCGCGGAACGGGTGTTCTCCTCGGGCGATCTCACGCTTCGCGCCCGGTCGCGGCCGAAATGAGTCCGCGCTTTTCCGGCGGGCTCCGACAGGCGGGAGGATTCTCATGGGATTGATGCTCGCGCTCGACAGGGGGAACGAATCGCTCAAGGTCGCCCTCTTCGATTCGGGCACGATCGTGGGCCGCTGGAGACTGGCGGGGGAGCGGTTCGAGGGGAGGCTGCGCAGGCTCGCTCTCGATGCGGTTCTCGGGACGATCGTCTCGGGCCGCGCGCGGCTGTCTGCCGGGGATAGAAGGCGCCTCGTCCGCATTATCGCTGAAAGCGCGGTGCTTCAGGGCGCCGCGTACTGCAGCGTCGTTCCCGGGTCGACGCGGGAGATCTCTCGCGCGCTCGCGCGCCTCGGCGCGGGCGGCATCCTCGAGGTCGATTCGGGGATACTATTCCCCTTCCGGATCCTGGTCGAGAGTCCGTCGAGGGTGGGCCCGGACCGGCTCGCGGCGGCGGCCGGCGTCGTCGCGGCGGGGGACCGGGAGGGGATCATCGTCGACGCGGGTACCGCGATCACGGTCGACGTTCTCGCGAAGAAGGGGTTCCTCGGGGGGGCCATTCTTCCGGGGAAGGCTCTCTGTTACCGGGCCCTCCACGATGGCACGGCGGCGCTTCCACTCGTCTCGGACGCGCCCGGGACGATCGGTCACCCCGGGCGGAACACGAGGGAGGCGATTCTCTCGGGCGTCCGGTGGGGCGTGATCGGCGCCGTGAAGGAGCTCGTCGCGCGGTCCCGGCGGCATGTTTCGAAGGACGCGCGGGTCTGGGTGACCGGAGGCGGGGGCGCCGAGATCGCGCGTCATCTCGGCGCGGGCGCACGGTACGAGGGGGATCTCGTCTTTCTCGGCCTTCGGCATCTCTTCGACCTCAACCGCCGCTGAAAAAAATCCTCTTGCCTTTTTCCCCGTGCGTGATTATATAATCCTGCAAGTAGCAGTCTTCATATGAGAGTGCTAACCCACAAAAAACAAAGGAGAAAGGGGGAAAGAAAGATGAAGATTATGCCTCTCGGCGACAGAGTCATGGTGAAGCCGTTGGACCTCAAGGAGATCAAGAAAGGCGGCATCATCATTCCCGACACGGCGAAGGAGAAGCCCATGGAGGGCGAGGTCGTCGCGGTCGGCAAGGGCCGCATCAACGAGACAAGCGGGGAGCGGATCGCGCCCGAGGTCAAGAAGGGTGACAAGGTCCTCTACGGAAAGTATTCGGGCACCGAGATCACGATCGCCGATGTCGAATACCTGATACTCAGGGAAGGCGACATCCTCGCGATTCTCTAGCTCCTGAAAGGGGTGAAACGGAATGGCAAAGCAGATCAAGTTCAATATCGACGCGCGTGACCGCCTCAAAGCGGGAGTCGACCAGCTCGCGAACGCGGTCAAGGTTACCCTCGGGCCCCGCGGCCGGAACGTCATTCTCGACAAGAAATTCGGTTCTCCGACGATCACGAACGACGGCGTGACGATCGCGAAGGAGATCGAGCTCAAGGACCCGTGGGAAAACATGGGCGCCCAGATGGTGAAGGAAGTCGCCACGAAGACGCATGACGTCGCCGGCGACGGCACGACGACGGCGACGATCCTCGCCCAGGCGATCATCCAGGAAGGGCTCAGGGTCGTCACGGCCGGCTCGAACCCGATGTACGTGAAGAAGGGCATCCAGAAGGCCGTCGACGCCGCGGTCGAGTTCATAAAGAAGAGAAGCAAACAGGTCCGCAAGCGCGACGAGATCGCCTCGGTCGCCATGATTTCATCGAACAACGATCCCGAGATCGGCGAGCTCATCGCCGACGCGATGGAGAAGGTCGGCAAGGACGGCGTCATCACGGTCGAGGAGGCGAAGGGGATGGAGACGACCCTCGAGGTCGTCGAGGGGATGCAGTTCGACCGCGGGTACGTGAGCCCCTACTTCGTCACCGATTCGGAGCGGATGGAGACGATCCTCGAGGACGCGTACATTCTCATCCATGACAAGAAGGTCAGCTCGATGAAGGATCTCCTGCCCGTGCTCGAGAAGGTGGCGCAGGTCGCCAGGCCGCTCCTCATCATCGCCGAGGACGTCGAGGGTGAGGCGCTCGCGACGCTCGTCGTCAACAAGCTCCGCGGCACGCTCCAGGTGGCGGCAGTCAAGGCGCCGGGCTTCGGCGACCGCCGCAAGGCGATGCTCGAAGACGTGGCGATTCTCACCGGCGGCCGCGTGATCTCCGAGGAGACGGGCTTCAAGCTCGAGAACACGACCGTGACCGATCTCGGCAAGGCGAAGAAGATCACGATCGACAAGGACAACACGACGATCATCGAGGGCGCCGGGAAGCCCGTAAAGGTCAAGGAGCGCATCGGCCAGATCAAGGTCCAGATCGAGGAGACGACCTCCGACTACGACAAGGAAAAGCTCCAGGAGCGTCTCGCGAAGCTCGCCGGGGGCGTCGCCGTTATCAAGGTCGGCGCCGCGACCGAGATCGAGATGAAGGAGAAGAAGGCGCGCGTCGAGGACGCGCTCGCGGCGACGCGGGCGGCCGTCGAGGAAGGCATCGTCCCGGGCGGCGGCATCACGTTGCTCCATGCCGTCGAGGCGATCGAGGCGCTCGCGCTCGAGGGCGAGGAGAAGATCGGCGCCAACATCGTCATGAAGGCTCTCGAGGAGCCGGCGAAGATGATCGCGCAGAACGCGGGGCAGGAAGGCTCCGTCATCGTCGAGCGGCTCCGCAAGGAGAAATCGGATATCGGTTACAACGCCGCGACGAACGAGTACGTGAACATGCTCGAGGCGGGCATCGTCGATCCGACGAAGGTCGCCCGCTCCGCGCTCCAGAACGCGGCGAGCGTGGCCGCGCTCATCCTCACGACCGAGGTGTGCATAACCGACATTCCCGAGAAGAAGGAAATGCCGGGCGGCATGCCGGGCGGCGGCATGGGACCGGATATGTACTAGAATCCGGGGCTTTCGTATGCGAACGGGCGCTTCCGGGGCAGTCCCGGAGCGCCCGTTTTTTCTTTTGGCCCCCATGTAATCCTCGGGGAACGTGCGTTGCCTGTAAAATT